>NZ_CAMHRZ010000154.1 GCF_946187255.1 uncultured Ruminococcus sp. | reverse complement strand
TAGAGCATTTAATGCAGAAAGTGAAGAAACTTTTGACTTCTTTATATACGATACAGGACAAGGAAATATATATAATAACATATATATCCTCTTTTTTCTCTCCCCCGCGTAAGAAGTTGAAAAAACTTCACAAACTACATAAAGCAACCTCAAACCGCGAATTTCGGGCTTTTTCACCATGTAGTTTTTAGTGTAGAAAATGTAGTTTCTGAAAAAACTACACCTTTACGGATATGAATAATATCAAAAATACATGAAAAAATATCGAATATGTAATGTGAATTATATATGTGTTTCGATTTTTGATAAAAACTTATAGATTTTTAATATAAATTATTTAACTACAATGATATAATGTTGATGTCGGAACTTTTAAAAGAGTATGACGATAACGTTTGAGTAAACTTGAAGCCGTTTCCGACAACTCAAATACTATGATGGTAACGATCCTCCTAAAAATCCATACAAGCTCCTGTCCCGACCCGCAGATACGGGTTTAAGTGACCGGAGCTTGTGGATCTGAACACTTTGAAAGCTATCTATACCCTTCTCATATCTGCACCCCTGCGGCAGCCATACGCCGCAGGGGTGTTTAGTTCATTATCTCGCAATGGCGCTTTGCTGTACATGGTACTTCTTCTTATCTTCATACATCGCATTGTCGGCGCGGTCAAAAACATCCTGAACGTGCATATCCTTTGTGCTGTCGAAGAATGATATACCTGCCGCCAGCGTCACCATGCCGGTACGGATATTATGTACCATAGTATCATGAAGCTGTTTCATCAGCACGGCGCTTTTCTGGAGATCGCTGCCCTTCATCATGACTACGAACTCATCTCCGCCCACCCTGAAAACAGGGCTGTGCTTAAATGTAGTGCATATCAGCTTGCAGGCTGATTTTATATACTCATCCCCCGCAAGATGACCCTTAGTGTCATTGACCCGCTTCAAGCCGTTGACATCAGCCACCAGCACCGCAAAATCCTCACACACGCCCATCTCGACCTGCTTGTCGGTCTCCATCTCGTACTGTGCAAAGGCGTGCTTGTTCTTGACGCCCGTCAGCTCATCACGGTTAGCCATATCTCTGGCATCACCCAGCGCCGCCTTGTATGCAAGCTCCCTTTTTCTGGAAGAATCCACATTCGCCACCGCGATGATGATATGCTGTGAATCCGCCTTGGGCTTCATGGCAAACAGCGTAACGTAGCGGGGCTCACCGTCCAGCATCAGCCTGTAATTGAGGGAGTAGGAGCCTATTCCTTTCAGGTTCTCCAGCAGGTTCTCCTTCTTCATCTCCTCCTGCATCATGGGAAGATCCTCAGGGTAGATATCCCGCTTCATATTCCTCTGGGTATCACCAAAGAAATCTCTGCCCGTAACGCCCACGCCGATCTTTGAATACTTTTCGCTGTGGGAATACTCCCTGTACTCCCCTGTCTCGATATTCACATGGTATATAACCTCATACATCTGAGCCATCGCCATAACGATCTCACTGTATGATTCGGCTTCCGCCGCCATTTTCTGCTCACGCCTGATCTGGGCATCCACATTGAACACGCCCATAAGGATATGATCCTTGTCGTTCTTCGGGCGAACTGCCAGCATGGTCACATACTGGGGCGTGCCCCAATTGTTCTGCCTGAATGTCATGGTCAGCGAACCTGTATGCTCCAGCTCATAGATCAGCCTTTGCTTATCCAGCAGCCCCGTGACCTTTTCCACATCCTCATGCCACACGAACCGTGTAATATACTTGCTGGATTCCTCAAAGAACTTATAGCCTATCTCATTGCCGTCGGGAGTAGTATACAGCTTATCCGCACTGTACACCACATACTCCTCCGTCTTTATATTAACATAGTATATTATCTCGTATCTGCTTGCCAGCGCTCTGGCGATATGGCTGTATCTCTCCCTTTCCTCAGCGGCGGCGTTCTCGCACTTTACCTTTTCATCGATATTGCGCACGCCGATTATCACCTTTTCGGGAGAGTTGATATGCCTAACTGCCAGCAGATCCACATACTGCCAGCGCCCTGAGAGCATCTGTCTGTATGTCATGGTGAAGTAGTTGTTATCCTTTAGCGCTTTCAGGAGATTCCCTCTTTGCAGAGCGCTCACCACTCTGTCCATATCCTCGGGGTCGATGATGCCGTCGCACATTTCTCTCACTGTATTAAAGAAATCCCTGCCGAACCTCCTGAGACCCAGCTTGGCAAATTCCTTGCTGGAGCTGTACTCGGTAAAGCCGCCCGTGATCATATCCACATAGTATATTACTTCAAACTGAGTAGCCAGCGAGCCTGCTATATCGGAATAGGTCTTGCGCTCGATCTGCGCACGCCGTTCCCGCCGCATCTCCTCATCGATATTGCGCACACCCACAAATATAAAGCCGTCATCAACGCCCGTACCGCGTATGGTCTTCAGGGCATAGTACTTATAGCTGTCGCCGTCCATCAGCCTGTAAGTGAATGTAAACGACCTGCGTCCCTCCACAGCATCCATCACATTCTTCTTGACGAACTTTTCGCGAAACACCTCGCGGTCATCCTTGTATACCATCTTATTGCAGAAAACGACTACATCCGAATAGAAATCATCCCCTGCATAACGCCTGCGAAGCTCCTTGTTCTTGCCGCCTGCCGCATACTCAACATAGCTGTCATCTTCGGTACTTATAACAAATATGCTTTCATAGTCATCGGCAAGGGCGGTCGCAAGGCGCACGAATGTCAATGTTTCCTTATTCAGCACACTTATATTATTCAGCAGCTCATCCAAAAATACTCACCTCGGGTATATGGTTTGATTGATCGATAGTAATATATTATATTATAACATATTTTTTGCTATTTGTCATCGTTTTTTGGAAATATTCATAACATAAAACAAAAAAAAACAACTGCCGCAGTCACTCATTTGAGCAATCTGCGGCAGTTGTTAATATGACAGATGGAAAGTAAAAGGCATATTTCAGATCATTACCCGTCTGACCCTATCAGACCGATAATGGCATCTACGGTAAGTGAACGCTGCTGTGCGGATGAGATACTTGCTTTAAGGTCGCCCCTTTGTTCGCCGTAGTTCCCGAACTGGCTGTGATTTCCTCCGCTTATCACCACTTCATCAGCACCTGCGGGGAGATTTCCCTTATCGGCGTTATAGATATCCATACTCAGCACGCCGTCCTCCGAGCCGTAAACGGACAGCACATCAAGGTCATCCGCCAGCTTGTTGGAAGAATAGGAAGCCAGCAGTATCAGCCCGTCGGTCTTACCGGGAGCGCCTGCGCAGTAGCTTGCGGCAGCATTGCCGCCCAACGAGTGACCTGCGATATACCAGCTGTCATAGCTGTATCCATTCATTATCTCATCAGCCCTATCCACGCCCAGTATAGCCATATTTGCGGGCATATCCACCAGGAAGCAGTCAACGCCCCTGTCAGCCAGGTCTTTCATCAGCGGAGCATAGGCCTGCGGCTCCACCTTAGCACCGGGATAGAATATCAATGCCGAGCCCGTACCCGCGCCGTCAAAAAACCAGCCGCAATCGGTACTGCTGACGCTAACGCCGTCGCCGCCATTCATTGCCGAGTATGCTTCGCTGTCCGCATGGTAGCCTATACTGAGATACACAGCACACACAGCCGCAAGGGAGATCATCCCGATACCCGCCGCCATCAGCGGAGGCACAGCACGGTTCATCCTGCGCTTTTTTGAGACGATATATGTAACGGCACCCCCGAAGATCATACACACTGCGGTGACCGCAGCCGCGATATAAACATACATATCTATCCCCTCCGCAGGAACGCTTAATGACTAACGGTCAGGTTTTTGATACATATATTATAACACATTCTATCAAAAATGTAATTGATTTTTTGTAAACTTTGATTTTGCGCAAGTATGTATTTAACAAAAGCACGCTTTTATCAATTCATAATTCATAATTCATAATTCATAATTATGGGTGAGGGGCGCGAGGCTGCGGGTTTTGTCGGAAACTCCTGCTGTTGACCCTATCACGGACTATCCTGCTTTTATCGTTAGGGACTGCTGTTCACCCTATCGTGGATACTTCCTGCTTTTATCGCAAGTGAGTAAGGGACGACCGCTCGGAGACGCTTCGCTGTCCTCGCTGGTTAACGCGCGGCAATGTATTCCCGCGCAAAGAAAGAGCGTGGACATTGGTTTTGTCCACGCTCCGTTGTTTGTTATTGCCGCGCTTTTAGTGCGTTAGTTTGTTTTTCTTATCGAACGTTAGCTTGTTTTGCTCTTATAGTTCGCTGTGTATTTTGGTTTGCTCCTTGGTGATTGAGGGCGCCGCCCTCAAACTCCTGCAAGCCTGCTGGCGCGAGGCTTGACCGCGCGCTTTGGTTCCTTGGCAGTTTTCCCAAGTTCGCTGTTTTTATTGACAACCCTCCCCATATATGCTATATTTGGATTATCATAAGGAGGCATTACAATGGCTAAAATAATTTCACTGTGCGGGCTTATCTGTACAGGCAAATCTACCTACGCGCAACGGCTTCGCAAAGAGATGAAAGCGGCGCTGCTTTCGGTGGACGAGATAACTCTGGCACTCTTTCACGAGGATATGGGTGATATGCATGACGTCTATGTGGAAAGGGCTGAAAAATATGTGTACCGCAAGGCTGTGGAGCTGGCAGAGACAGGTATAGATACGATACTGGATATAGGTCTGTGGACTAAAGCTGAGCGGGATGAAGCAAGGGCTTATTTCGCACAAAATGGCGTTGAGTTCGAGATACACTATATCTCCGTGCCGCGGGATGAATGGTTCAGCCGCATAGCTCAGCGCAATGCGGCTGTAAAGGCAGGGGCTTGCGAAGCCTATTTCGTAGACGGCGGGCTGGCGGAAAAATGTCTTGCCCTGTTTGAAGCACCACAGGAGGATGAAGAGGTAAAATGGATATAATATTTGATATCGGCAAGGTGCTGATAGATTTTGATTTTCAGGAATTTGTGGAGAGGTATGTGGATGCAGAAAAGGCAGACCGCGTTACAAAGGCGATGTGGGGCAATCCCGAATGGGTCGAGCTGGACAGAGGGGTACTCCCCGTAGAGGAGATACTGCAAAGATTCATCGCGCAGGCACCCGACTGCGAATGGGAGATACGCCGCGTATTCTCTCAGCTGGGGAATATCCCGAAACTGCGCCCCACCACCATACCGATTATCGAGGAGCTCAAAAAGCGGGGACACCGTGTGTTCTATCTGTCGAATTTTTTCGAGTTCCTGCTGCACGCAGCCCCCGACGCCCTGCGCTTCACAAGGTATACCGACGGCGGGATATTCTCCTGCCATGAAAAGCTGGTAAAGCCCGATCCCGAGATATACGAGCTGCTTTGCGAAAGGTACAACATATCAAAGGATAACTGCGTATTCATCGACGACAGTGAGAAAAACATTCGCGGTGCCGAAAACGTGGGCATTCGCGGCATACTGTTCACAGGGCAGTCACCGGATGAATTGTATGAAGAGATAGGCGTATGATATCCCGATGCCGAATTTCTCTTTGAAGAAAGGTCTCCCTCAGCAGTCCTCGCAGTACCCAAGATAAATCAGCAATAATCGGTCAGAAATATGCGGGATATGTCTTGCAAAAATGCGGCTTCGATGGTAAAATGATATAAAATGACCATAAAAGGAGCTGACAATATGTTAAGGATAGCTAATACAGAAAACGGACAGGTGCGCGGACTTCCCGCTGCCGACCCGAGAATAACTGCTTTCAAGGGTGTGCCCTTTGCGGCACCACCTGTGGGTATCAACCGCTGGCGTGCCCCTCAGCCCTGTGAGAACTGGGAGGGTGTACGCGATTGCTACGAGTTCGCGCCCATATCGGTGCAGGATACTCCGGGTCTGGGTTCGGATATATACTGCCGCGAGTGGCACGTTGACCCCGAGATACCCATGAGTGAGGACTGCCTTTATCTGAATATATGGACGAATGCAAAGTCGGCTGACGAGCGCAAGCCGGTGCTGGTATGGTTCTTCGGCGGAGGCTTCCAGTGGGGCTATACCGCTGAGATGGAGTTCGACGGCGAGCGCCTGGCAAGACGTGATGTAGTGGTCGTTACAGTGAATTACAGGCTGGGTGCCTTCGGTTTCCTGGCACATCCTCAGCTCACAGCCGAGCAGCCCGATGCGCCCTGCAATTTCGGCAGTCTCGACCAGCAGGCCGGACTGAGATGGGTGCGCAGGAATATTGCCAATTTCGGCGGCGACCCCGATAATATCACCATTGCGGGACAGTCCGCAGGCGGCGGCAGTGTTATGGCGCAGATGGCTTGCAAGGACAATGCGGGAGATTTCCACAAGGCTGTGGTGATGAGCGGTATGTTCAAAAACCCATACGAGGATAATAATTTCTTTATACCCCGTTCTCTGGAGGATGCGGGAAAGCTGGGCGAGCAGCTGTTTGAAAGGCTGGGCGTGAAAACGCTGGAGGAAGCAAGAGAACTGGATGCGCAGTTCATCCGCAGGACTTATTCGGATATGAGGAACGAGACTTTTGTCATGTTCACCATAGTCAACGACGGTCATTTCTGTACGGGCGACCCGATGGAAGCATTCAGGAACGGCACCCGCAACCGAGTACCCGTGATGGCGGGAAATACAGGGGATGAGTTCTTTGAGTTCATGCACGCCGAGAATGATGTTCACCTGCGGGCGATGGCTGCAAAGCGCTTCGGAGATGATGTTGAGAAGTTCCTTTCCTTCCCCGAAGCCAATATACATACCGAACAGGGCTACGCGCCTGTTTCTGCCCCCGAGATCGGCGTAAAGACCGCATTCCTTGCGGAAAGCCGTATGGATGATGCAAAGCCCTGCTACTATTACCGCTTTGTTTCCGATATCCCCGGGGACGATCATCCCGGTACATTCCATTCTGTTGACCTCTGGTTCTTCTTTGAAACGCTGGCAAAGGATACCAGACCCTTTGAGGGCAGACATTACGATATCGCAAGACAGATGTGCGATTACTGGGCTAACTTCATAAAGAACGGCGACCCCAACGGATACGATATCAACGGCAACAAGCTGCCCGCATGGAGATGCTACACCGACAGCGACCGCGCCGAGATGGAGTTCACTCCCGATGGCGCTTCGGCAAGTGTGGATCACAACGAATTTACCGCGTTTCTGCTTGACCATATATGATAAAGGAGGATATCTTCAATGAGCAAAAAACAGGCATTCAATCCTTATCTCCCAAGCTGGGAGTATATCCCCGACGGCGAGCCTTATGTATTCGGTGACCGTGTTTATGTCTACGGCTCCCACGATTTCTGGAACGGCTATGTGTTCTGCATGGGGGACTATGTGTGCTGGTCTGCACCCGTCAACGATCTCGGCAACTGGAGATATGAGGGAGTGATCTATCCACGCAATGCCGACCCGATGAACAAGGACGGACGTATGTGTCTTTATGCACCCGATGTTACCGTGGGTCCCGATGGAAGATACTACCTCTACTATGTGCTTGACAAGGTGGGCGTTATGTCCGTAGCAGTGTGCGATGAACCCGCAGGAAAATATGAGTTCTACGGCTATGTACATTACAAGGACGGCACAAGGCTGGGCGACCGCGAGGGTGACGAACCTCAGTTTGACCCCGGCGTTATCACCGAGGGCGATGTGACCTATATGTACAGCGGTTTCTGCGGCGCAGGAGATAAGTCCCGCACAGGTTCAAAGGTGGTCACTCTCGATAAAGATATGCTGACAGTCCTCACCGAACCTCAGCTGATAGTTCCCGGCAGCTGCTACAGCGCAGGCACCGAGTGGGAGGGTCACGCATTTTTCGAGGCTTCTTCTATACGCAAGGTCAACGGGAAGTACTATTTCGTATACTCCTCCGAGGTCATGCACGAACTCTGCTATGCTGTCAGCGACAGCCCGCTGGAGGGCTTCAAGTACGGCGGAGTGCTGGTGAGCAACGCAGACCTGCATATCGATACCTATAAGCCCGCAGATCTACCCACCTGCCGCGGTGCCAACAACCACGGCAGCATCATCGAGATAAACAATGAGTGGTAAATCTTCTACCACAGACATAC
>NZ_CAMHRZ010000153.1 GCF_946187255.1 uncultured Ruminococcus sp. | reverse complement strand
TGACGGCGGAACTGTAAGTAGTGAAATAAATCAGAATTTACGTTGTTGTGTTTAGTTCCCGAATAATTCTTGAGTATGTTTTGTTCCAGTTTTCATTGGGATTATTGATAATCATATATTGTACATTCAAGCCACGCAGTATTTCTGTTTCTCTGCGCTGGCGTTCTTCCAGTGCTTCTATATATCCGTCAAATCCGGTCAGATGTTCCGCTTTTCCATAAGCACCATTACAATGATAGTCTATCACACTGTTCAGCCAATCCGTTCCACGTTCAGAAACAGCTTTTTCGATTGCATTTCTTATATTATCAGAATGAAGATAGACAATAAACGGATTCATCGGTCTTATGATATTGCAGATGCTGGTGATATATTCTGATGACATTTGAATATCAAATCCAAAACGCATCATTGTTTCACACATTGGGTTTTGCAATAATACGCAGTTAAACACATATTGTTTATCCGATTCAGCCGCATGGACAAATTCTGTCCATTTATCGAGCATAACAGGTTTTTCTGTTTTCCACGGCAGAAAATCATAGATCTTATGCTGTAATAGTTTGTCAAACAATTCTCCGCTGAATAAGCTCAGAGAAATAATATATCCATCAGCTTTGGAAACAGCATTCTGTTTTATAAGTACTTGTTCTTCCGGTGAAAAGATGCATAATTCCTTGTTTTTTATAAACGAATGAAATTCATAATCAGCAGGGTGATTTCCACTACCCTCATCATAGAATTCTGCCCCGATACTGTCTGCAATATATTTTGAAGTTGTGCTTTTGCCTGAGCAGGGCAAGCCTTCCACTATAATAAGTCTGTGCATAACATCATACCTCCGGTAAATACCGATCTATATTGATAATTAATTATATCACTACTTTGACGCAGTGTCAATAGAAACGCCATAGTACTTCTGACTTTACATCAGAAATACTATGGCTTGATACTTCTATATGAGTATCGGCAGTACACCCTCCGGTCACTCTTATTCGGATCAGTCTTCTGTCTCGTTCTTGCCGAGCACCGCTGTCAGCTGCATTATCAGCTCGCTGAAATACCTGTCGCTCACATCGCCTATCGGGATGGGCTTTGCGCGGTAGCGGTCGGCGGTGGGTCTGTAAAGTTCCAGCTTGTCGATGGTGACTTCTTCGCCCTCAAAGTCGTAGTTGACGATACTTGCGCCCGAGAAGCAAAGGTCTGCCAGCACGCCCTCCAGCTTTGCGGTGCCGTCCGCATTCTCCTCGCGGCGGCTTATATCCTCTCGCCAGAAGTAATAGAAAAATCCTGCGTCCTCCGCCTGACCCTTGTACCAGCCTATCTTCGTCAGCTTGCCGATAAGCGAAAGGCTGTTCAGCTCAATGCCCTTGAAGCGCTCTATCTCGGTGGAACTGCGCTCCTCATCGGTCATGGTGTACACTTTTCTGGTCAGCTGAGGGAAGGGCTGAGTTATCTCGTAGTCCTCCAGCTGTTCTGTCCAGGCGGCTATCTGCTCCTTTGTCAGTTCCAGCGGGTGAACAAGACCTATCTGTCCGTTCTCGGGAAGTTCCAGTTCATCATCCTCAGCCGTGTTGAAACTGCCTTCCTCCGTATAGCGGAAAGTCTCCGTCAGCTTGCCGTCCTCATCGTAAAGTCCCCAGATCAGCGCAATGGCAAAGCCGTGCATAACAGCGTTCTTCACAAACAGGTCCTTCCAGCCGCTGACAGTCCACTTTCTGTCGTTCATCAGCACGCTTTCCAGTCTCAGCTTCTGGTTGGATGCCACGTTTTTAAGCTGCTTCTTCATCTCCTTGAAGTCCGCAGCGGCTGCGGCTGCCTTTTCCGCGTCATCGGAGGCACCCGGCTTCGGCATGGTCTTTATCTGCTTGTCGCCGTTGAATATCTGTATCTCACTGCCTGCCCCCAGATATACCTTGAACTGTCTCGGACCGTAGTCGAACACGCGGCACATATTCTCATCAAAGCCCAGGTCGGGGACTATCCTGTCCGCCAGTTCCTCTGTGGTTAGACCCAGTTCCTTTGCGGCATTTGCCAGCGCATCCGCCGCCGCCGAACGTACCATCTTGTTCTTGAACTTGCGTGACATACCGTCCACGTTCATCAGCGCTGTGGTAGTTCCGCTGAGCGCCATAGCCCGCACCGCTTCGGATGCAATGGCACCTCTTGAATTCTCGCCCCACTGCTTGATGTACTGCATCAGGTCATTCTCCATGACGGTGCCGCCGTGTATCGCCGAGAAGTACAGCACCCACTTGGTCTTTGCCTGTGCGCCCAGGTCTACCCACTTGCCGAAAACGCTCTCGGCAAAGGCGTTCAGCTCGCGGGTGTTGAGCTTTTCAGCCAGCACCTTTGCGGTGGCACTTATTCCCAGCTCGCTCATGGTGGCGTAGCATATCAGCATGGCTTCCAGATAATTCTGCTCCACCTCGTTGCCTTCGGTGTCGTGAACAGGCAGGTTCCTGCCCTCAAAAGCCCATGCGACTTTCCTCGCCTTGCCGCCCTTTGTCAGCTCTGCCACCGTATCCACAGCCGATACTTCCTTTGCGCCGCCGCCTGCTTCGGGGGATACCGCCGCGCCCAGCAGCATTGCCAGCTTGTCCTTTATCTTCGCGGATTTCTCCTTCTCAAAAGCGGCTTCCAGGGCTTCCTTGTACTCTCCCGAGCCCTGCTTCTCTATGGCTGCCGCCGCCATCTCGCGGAAGGATGCCTTCTTCATGTAAAGCAGTGCGATGATATCATCTTTCCAGTCGGGCTGTCCGCCCAGTATGTTCACCAGCACCGCCTTTACCACCTTGCTGCTGTCGTCAGCGCAGGCGAGTATCTTCTCCTTGAAGAACGCGGGGTCTTTGCCGTAAGCCTGCACGCCGATGTTCCTTGCCGTTGCGGACAGCTTCGAGAGATCGGTGTCTTTCAGCAGATCGGGATATTCAGCCGCCGCCGCCGCAGACTTGGTTATGGTGTTCTCCTTGTTTGAATAGCCGTTGTCGATATAATCCGCCACGCTGTTGAGTATCACATCCATCGGCAGTCCCGACTTCACGAGACAGTCAAAGCCCGCCTTGGTGTCCTTGCTATAGTCAAGACCCGTAGCCCGCTCAACAGTCCATGTCTTGCTGTAGCCGCCGTTCAGGGTCATCATCGCCGCAAAGAAACGGCAGAAGAAATCGTCAACACCTATATCGTGGAAATAGTCGAAGTTCTCGTAAAGCGAGCGATACATGGGTGCGAATACCATATCATCAAGCACTTCCTCCAGAGGCTTATCGCCCTTGACGTACTCGACAATGCCCCTTGCGTCATCGCGGTGGGTGTCAGATACGATATTGAGCGCCCTCTCCCTTGCCGCCTTGTAGATATCGGGGCAGGGCATACCCATCTCCTGCAACATATTCGCCATATACTTCGCCGCATCTATGGAGACTTCGTTGGTCATGGTATAGGTGAAAAGCTCTGTGTGCTCCTTTGCCATATACTCAAGGTGGGGCTTGATGAAATCCATCTGGTATCTCTCCGCCAGGAACTTCACATAGCCCCTCTTGCGGGCTTCGGACTGCTTATCCAGCGCGTAGAGGAAATTCGGGCAGTTCTTGCGCAGTGCAAATTCGGGGATACGGGCTATATCGCTCTTGCAGCGCTCGCTGAACTTCTTCTCTAACACTGAGGAAAAGCGTGAGCATTCGCCCAGCAGAAGTATATAATGCCAGTCGTCCTGTGCGCGGGCGGGTGCGCCGTAGTTGAGTCCCCCCGCAAACTCCGTTATACGCTTTATCAGCTCCGCGTCCTTTTCCTTGTCGGCACGGTCCAGCGCCATGGAGTATACGATTATAGCCGCATACCTGTTTGTCTCGGAAATTATATCTGCCGATGCCGCTATCTGTGCGGGCGTTCTGCCGTCGGTGAGGAACTTGGGGTCAGCCACTCTCATCTCAGCGAACATACCTGCGGCGGCAAGGGCGTATTCCTTTGCCTTTTCCTCTCCCTGCCAGGGCAGAAGTCCGCTGTATAACAGGTCGTAGTACTGCTTGGGCTTGTAGCTGTTGTTGACCAGCACGTTCATCAGCTCCACACAGCTGGCACCGAATGCCGCCCACATGAAGCATATAAACCTGCTCAGCAGTTCGTCGTCCTTGGCTCTCAGTATCTCGGTCTTTACCGCCTTGTCGAACTTGTCTCTTCCCCTCTGGCTCTTGCCGTATGCAGAAGTCATATTCACATTGTCAAGCAGAGTGTCATCACGTTCGGCATCCATATCCAGATAAGGGGTCAGGTACTTCTCGTTGCCGAGGACCATGCCCATCGCCAGCAGATGCTCCCCTAAATCGTTTATTCCCGCCAGATCTTTTCCGTATATCATTTTTTATTCTCCTTTCGGTATATCATTTGCACCTGGCTGCATTTTCGCCAGTGCGCTTATCGTCTGCAATTTCCTCTCGCCTGCTTTGATGTACTCGTATATCCTGTCCATCAGCACCATCACCTCAGCGGCACTGCCGCCCGTGTTGTGGCGGTACTCCCCCGCCGCCCTGAACATAGCCTGCACAGGCTCCGCAAGCCCCGCAAGACCGCAGTTCTTTATACTGGTGATAAGCCTGTCCTCGTCCCTTATGCCTGTGCGCAGTCCGCAGTGGACTATCGTGGTCATGGTCTGCCGCAGTTTGGCAAAAAGTTCCAGCAGTGCCTGCGCATAGCCCGCACATTCGGCGGCATCGTCGTACTTCTCTGGCAGGAAATACTGGGTATCATCCGGCGGCGTGATAAAATCGTACACCTCTATCGGGAACAGCGTCAGTTCGCCGTCCTCCACCTGCGCCTCAGCCAGCAGGGTGTAGCTCACATCCTTGTCCTTTATCATGCGCTTGCCTATTTTTTCCAGCAGTTCCACGAACTCCTTAGTCTCCGCACGGTACTTCGCCCGCACGGTGATATGACAGCCCCGCCAGTCGGCTATATCCATTATATAGGTCTGAGTGTATCTGTCGAACCGCTGACCGTTGCAGGATGCGGGTCTTACAAAGAAGAGCCTGTCGGTGTCAAGGCTGCCCGCTTCGTCAAGTTCGGCGGCTATCTGCCTGAAATCATCTATCACAAGCCTGTGTACCGCAGCGGTGTTCAGCGAAGCCTTTGTCTGGCTCACCACCCTTGTGCTGCCCGAGGATGACAGCTTTTCCCCGCTGACCCTTGCGCCGTGAAGAGTTATCCTGTCCCTCATGGCATTCTTTATCGGCACGCCCAGATCCCAGGGAACTATCGGCGCATTTCGCCGCCTGTTCGTACCCTGTTCGTAGTATCTCGGGCGAAGATCCGACATGATGAGATGATCCCTGCCCGTAACTCTGTTCTCATCCAGAAAATAGTATATCCTGCCGACGTACTCCCCTGTCAGCACTTCCTTTATGCCGATGGGCAAAAGCACAAGTTCGCCGAGAACATCCTCGTAGCTCCTGCGGAACTCGCCCAGATCATCCTCCGTTAGCCCGTCCCTTTGCAGACCCGTGATATACTTGTCCGCATAGCACAGCGACTGCGCGAAGTACTGCACATCAAAGGCGGCTCGCCTGCCGATATGCTCGCTCAGCCTGCCGCCGAGATTTCGCATTATCCTTTCCGCCGAAGCCGCCCCCGCACCGTGACAGCGCACAGCGGCTGCTTCTATCCTTGCGGGCATATCGGGGGAGACCCTCACCAGCCCGTCCGTAAGTATCTCGTTTATCAGCTCCCTGCACAAAGCGGCGCAGTCATGCACCTTTGCTTCATCCTTTGCGGACAGCTTCGCATTCACTGCGGGTGCTTCCTCTGCGGGGGGAGTATTCTTCTCTGCGGTATCCTCCGCTTTTTCGGGCTCATCCGCCTTTTCAGCGGCAGGCGGCAGGGCGGTCTCCTCTGCGGGAACTACGCTCTTCATCAGCACCAGCGCCCCGACTATATGCCTGCATATAGTCCTCGAAGGACAGCTGCACTCGCTCTTGTCAAGGGGGTCTTTCAGCTTCACTTTCTCCCCGCCGAAGCTGACTTCTATAAAGTCATCCCCTTCGGTGAATTCGGGGGTCACGCCCTCCGCGTCCTTGCAGGCGCGTTTGTAGGTGCCCTTGTTGGCAAGCCCGATGAGCGTATCCTCGTCCGCCGCCGCGATCTTCATGCGTATACGTCTGATATTATCGTTCACCAGCTCACCCCCCGCCGAATATCCTGCCTATGTAGTCGCCCAGCTGTTCGGGGGTCAGCGCCCCCACGAAGGCTCCCATATCCGCCAGCGCCTGACCCACTGCGTGGTCAAATGCCGCATTCGCGTTCTCATCCAGCGCCGTGAGGAAACTCAGCTTCGCGCCGCTTGTTATGATATTCCTGCTCACGTTCATCAGCGTGTTCAGCGGTCCGCCCTCGTATAGGTCGGTGACGCATATCACCACCGTATGTGCAGGAGTGGCTATCAGTGATTCACAGTAGGAAAGCGCCTTGCCAATACTGGTGCCGCCCCCCAGCTGAACGCTCATCAGCACCTCCGCAGGGTCCTCCGCCTGCCCGCTGAGGTCTACCACGTTGGTGTCGAATATCACCAGTTTGACCTCCGCAAAGGGCAGCTTTGAGATTATCTGCGCCATGACAGCGCTGTATATCACCGAGCCCACCATCGAGCCGCTCTCGTCGATGGCTATGATGACACGCTTGTTGTTGTATCTCTTCACACGGTCGGAGAAGTATATCTCTTTCAGCATCAGCTGTCCGGTCTCGCTGTCGTAGTTTTTGAGATTTCTCCTCACCGTCTTCTTTATATCCAGATTTCTCGCGGAATGTACCGGGCTTGAACTGTTCCTGTCGATGCGCCCTATTATGGAACGGCGCACGCTGTTCTCCAGTTTTTTCCTGAGTTCCTCCGCCACCTGTGCCGCGATGCGCTTTGCCGTTTCCAGCACCTCGCCTTTCATCAGGTGTCTCAGCTGGAGTATGGTCTTCAGAAGATCCATATTCGGGGTCATCTTCTCCAGCACTTCCTTGTCGGTCAGCAGTTCTGTCAGCCCGAATTCGTCCAGTGCGTGCTTTTCAAGCACCTCTGCGGTCTGCTTCGGGAAAAGCTCTCTCACCTTGTTTATCCACTTTGCGGCGGAAAGCCTGCTGTTCTCCTGCCCGCCTTTGCGTTCACTGCCCTCGCTGCCGTCCCGCACATCGTCGCCGTCCGCACGTCCGTAGAGGTAGTCAAGCAGCTGTTCCATATCCTCAAAGGTCTGTATATCCCCCGCGCCCCCCGAGAATTGCAGCGAACGGTCGGACTGACTTCCCAGCACCAGACGCCATCTGTTCATGGATAAGTCTCTCAGTTCATTGTCCGTCAATCCTGTCCGCCCCCTTTCAGCTGCGCTGTGATATAGCTGTCCAGCCTGCTTCCGAATTCATATAATCCCTCGTCCATAACGTCCCCCGACAGCAGTTCGCTGCCCTTTGCGCCGTAGAGATCTGCCACACTTTCGGCTATCTCCTGTATCTCCGCGGGCGTAAAGTAGGAAAACGCCAGTCTCATTGAGGGAAGTATCTCCATAAAGTCCTCTTTGCCAAATCCTGTCAGCAGTTCGTCCGTCATCCGCAGGAAGGAGTCGTCCGCCAGCACTATATCCCCTGCCGTGCGGAAAAGTCCCCGCAGATAATCCGCACCCTGCTTGCGCACCTGCTGAGAACCGCTGAGATACCCGCGCATGGCGCTTTCCGCATCACTGCGGCGGTCTTCCTCTATGGCGTACAGCAGACCCATCGCCGCGCCGTAGACCGAAGGTTCCTTTTCCTTCATGTCCGTCAGGGTGAAGAGCGCGTCTTCCAGCGTATCCCGCCTGTCGGTCAGTGTACTTCCCGTTATGCTGAACATCAGCCGCATTATCTCGACGGTATCATCCGCCTTTTCCACAGGCACATCCGCCATCGAGGGCAGTGCGGAGATCAGTTTCGCCATGCACCTGTCCATGTATTCCAGCGCAGAACTGTCCTTAAATTCGTACAGTTTGCGCAGTTCATGCAGCCTTGCAAAACAGCGCAGTCCCTCGCCCAGCGAGAAGAAATCGCCGTCACCCGCCACTATCTCATCCAGCAGTGCCGTCTGCTGTGCCGTGAGGGGTATACCCATGAGAAAACAGCTGACAGCCGTCTGTGCCGCATCCGAACATCTCCTGCGGTCAGCCAGCTTGTGCGCCGCCACTGTTGCGCAGGCTTCCTCTATG
>NZ_CAMHRZ010000152.1 GCF_946187255.1 uncultured Ruminococcus sp. | reverse complement strand
TATGCAGCGCGGAAGAGTATCCCTCACCATGAAGGACCCCTCCAAGCCTGCGGCACCCAAGCCCGAAAGACGCAAAAACGGGGACAAGCGCAAGAAACAGTCGGGCAGAGCACCCGAAAAGAGCATCAGCGAATCTCTCGGTTCAAACTTAGGCGGGATACAGGTGAGAAGAAGGAAAAACTGAAAAATCTGAACGGTTTTGCGAAATCTCCGCGAAAAAGTCGGTATTTTTGTACAACCTGACATTGTAGTGAAATTTTTCGGATTTTTTTGTTGAAAACAGTTGATTTTTGAGTTTTTTTGTGCTATCATATTAATAAGACGGTGTAATGATCGCGTAAAGATTATTTCTGAGGGGAATGGTAGATATATGAAAACAAAGACTTGTCCGTACTGCGGTAAGGATCTGTCGGGGGAAGCGGTGCTGTGTAAGTACTGCCACAACCTGCTTATCGATGAGGACGGCAACATGACAGCGGAGGCGGGACTCGATGATGACAAGACAAGGGTGTTCAAGAAGCCCGATGATGACGATATGACAAAGAGATTTGTATTGCCCGATACCGGTTCGGATGACAGGGGCGGAGGAAAGAAGAGCGGAGTTATCGCTGATGCCAGAGCGGACGATGTATTTGCAGGCGATGACTTTGACGATTATCAGGAAGATGATTTCGACGACAGCTATGATGATTACGATGATGAGAACGATGCAAAGAAGCGTCTGTTCATCATAACAGCAGTAATAACCATAGGTGTTCTGGTAATAGTTATCGCGGCTATACTGATAGGCATGAGGATAGTCGGAAAGAAGGACACAGGCAGCACAGCTAATGCCCCCGTAGCGGCAAAGCCCGCAAACAGTGTTGCGGCTGATGAAAGCACCGATGATAACGCAGGCGGACAGCCCGCTGACAATGCCGAGACTTCAAGTGCTGCGGATAATAACGTGCTTGTTACCGACCCCAATCCTTC
Source organism: uncultured Ruminococcus sp. (assembly GCF_946187255.1). Lineage (GTDB taxonomy): Bacteria > Bacillota > Clostridia > Oscillospirales > Ruminococcaceae > Hominimerdicola. The sequence goes on along the minus strand of NZ_CAMHRZ010000152.1, from coordinate 7,280 downwards.
GCAGGGTGATAGCTCCGATATGGACACAGAGTCTCAGAGCGATGAGAGCAAGCTGGACTTTGCGGCTTCTTCTCAGGATGACAGCGACAGCAGTGCTGTGAACTATGCTGATTCCAATTCGGATACCGACAGCAACAGTTCTTCGCAGGCAAGCGACAGCAGCGCAGCTGAAGTGGATGTATCCGAGCTTGAAAGCACTGTAAGAGCTGCGGTAGCAGGTGAGATCGGCGACGATATCACAGGCAGCCAGTTCAGAACAGAGGAGAACGGCTACGCTTACTACTACTTCTTCACAGAGAACGGCGCACACGGTTACAGTGTTGCATATAACACTGCAACAGGCGATTATGTATGTGAGCAGAACTACTAATTAAAGAGATCAAAGCACGGGCAACGGCGCCTCTCAGGGGCGAAGTGTCCGTGCTTTTCTGTGTCCTGACCCGGACGGGCGGTCGCGTTGCTGAATTTGTTTTGCGGTGTCTTTACTTTTGCTCGTAAATATGCTATACTTACGGTATAAGTTTTTTTACGGGAGATCAAAAATGGTTGAAAGAGAAACGCTGATCGATAAGATCTCAAAACATCCGAAAATATGGCTGCTGGTGACGCTTGCCGCCGCGATGCTGCTGATAGTCAGCGGTATCATCGGGTTACTGCCGGGTGATATGGTGAATGCGGCAGAGACCGAAAACGTACCTGTCCGCTCACGGGCGGAGGGCATAGCCGTTGAGATGGATGAGAGTTCTTACTTTGAAAAAAGGAATACGTTCTGCCGTTATTTGCCAACGGGAGTGGAGTATTTCTACTTCGTGTATACCGATGACGGTGCGGGCGTGTTCGTCAGGGCTGAAAAGGATTTCGGCAAAGATCTGGAGAAACAGGGAAGTCTTGCGATAAAAGGCGTAACGGCGGATTTTTCCGATGATGAAAAAGGATTTGTGAACGACAGCCTTGCCATAGATGAGAGCAAATTTATCGATCTTATCTGGCAGAAGCTGTTCCTGCTTAGGATACTGGCGGGTGCGCTGCTGGCGGTAACGGCGGCACTTGGCGTACTGCTGGTAAAACAGGTGGTCTCGGCTGAGAAAAAGCTGTACGGCGTACTTAATCTGATATTCTGTACACTGCCGTTTGTTTCGGCAGGTCTGGTAATATACCTGGTTGGTTATATATAGGAGGTAATGAAAATGAAATATACCGAAAAGGAAGTCCTTCAGTTTGTGGAGGAAAATGATGTAAAATTTATAAAGCTGATGTTCTGCGATATATTCGGCGCACTGAAAAGCATCTCGGTGCCCGCTTCGGAACTGCCGGGAATATTCAACAAGGGACTGCTGTTCGATGCCTCCAAGCTGAGCGGCTTTATGAATTTTTCGTCAGCCGATCTGCTGCTTTTCCCCGATCCCGATACGCTGGCGCTGCTTCCCTGGAGACCTCAGCAGGGCAGAGTTGTGAGATTTTTCTGTACAATAAAATACACAGACGGCACTGTGTTCGAGGGTGACGGAAGAACTTTCCTCAGAAATGCCGTTGAGTACGCCAGAGGAAAGGGCTATAATTTCCAGATAGGCACTTCCTGCGAATTCTATGTGTTCGAGAAGAACGATAACGGACATATAACCAAGATACCCCACGATTATGCGGGCTACTGCGATATCGCTCCTGCGGACAAGGGCGAGAACCTGCGCCGCGATATTTGCCTTACTCTTGAACAGATGGACATATACCCCGAAAGCTCACGCCATGAGAGCGGCCCCGGTCAGAACGAGATAGATTTCCAGTATTCCAACGCCCTCAATGCGGCGGATAATCTGGTGACTTTCAAGAACGTGGTAAAATCCGTTGCCGACAGGAACGGTCTCTATGCCACATTTATGCCCAAGCCCCTCTGCGACAGACCCGGTTCGGGACTGCATATCATGCTGTTCTGCATGAAGGGCGTGGAGAATATCTTCAAGCCTCGCGGCGGCGATCTCGGCAGTGAGGCAAAGTCCATGATAGCGGGCATACTCAACCGTGTGCGCGAGATTACACTGTTCCTCAACTCCACCGCAAGTTCTTACAGCAGGCTGGGAACCTCCCGTGCGCCCAAGTATATCACCTGGTCCCACGAGAATTTTGCTCAGCTCATCCGCGTGCCCATGATAAATACCGATGAGAATGCGATGATACTGCGCTCGCCCGACAATACCTGCAACCCGTATTTTGCACTGGGACTGGTGATATATGCAGCGCTTGAAGGTGCTATTGGCAAGGCTGAGCTTTGTTCCGCCACCGATCTTTCATCCGAAAATATCGCGGAGCTTACCGAAAAGCTGCCCGCGACACTGGATGAAGCTATCGAAGCGGCGAGATCCAGCAGCTTCCTCAGCGAACGCCTGCCTGAGAACCTGATCGAGCACGTCCTGAGCGAAAAGCAGCAGGAGGCTAAGGAGTACGCTGCCTGCGAGGATAAGGAAATGTTTGAGACTGTCAGATATTTCTATACTCTGTGATGACAGGCGGGAAAGGCGAAATGAGATTTAACGATCTTACAAAGGCGGGCAAGATCCGCACCTGTGTATTTCTCGGAGCGGCGGTGGCGCTTTGGCTCGTGGCTGTTATCTTTCTTCTCACGTTCCGTGATCCGACACAGCACAGCGAAAAGTACGGTTTCGGATTTACGTTGTTCTTTGTTAAGGGTATGGGGCTATTCAACGGCATACCGATGGTTGTACTGCTCTGTATTTACGGTATGATGATACTTATTATATCAGCTGTGGTCGCTGTACTTATCAGGCTAATAGTGCTTAACAAGGTTCAGCACATCCGGCCCGAAGAGTTCAGGATATGTTCTACGGCTTACGGAGTGATACTGATACTCGGGATCATTGTTTCACTCATTTTAACAAAGGGAAATATGATCTTAACAACGATGATTTATGAGATGATGCCTGCGCTGTTCATGTATTTGCTGTATATCCTGCCGCTGCAGAAGCGCAGCGTGGTATCGGGACACGGGCATTTTATTCAGGGTACTCAGCAGGACTTAACGAACCTATGATAGCGAAAAAAGGCAAGCGAAAGATAGTTGTCGGTGACAGGGAGTACTACTGGTCCGTTCGGGTCACGGAGGACTGCCACAGGATAGTCATAGTATCAGAGGATAAGAAAACAAGGCTCATCGTACCGTTCAATGATACAGAGGAAAGCGTTACACCTCAGACGGTACGGGAGATAATTGAAAAGCATGATGTGGGACGAAAGTTCTGATAAACACGGAAAGGGGGAGAAATTTTGGACAGGATACTTATCGCAGCGAGCTCAGACAAACACGTTTCGGCACTTATTAACCAGCTGAAAGAGATTTTTCCCGGAGTGCGTTTTTCCAGTGTAGCGACAGGCAGGGAAGCCAGACGCTCGGTATCCGAGCAGGATTATGATATGCTTTTTGTCAACTGCCCTCTGCCCGATGAAAACGGGACAGATCTTGCGGAATTTGTATATTCGTCCTCCGATGCCATGTGTGTGCTGCTGGTAAAGGGCGATATTTACGACATTGTGGCGGACAAGGTGGAGGACTACGGTGCGATGGTCATATCAAAGCCGCTCAACCGTGATATATTCTATCGTGCGGTGAGATTTACGGCGGCTGCAAGGAAACGTATGCTTGGTATACGCTCTGAGAACATAAAGCTGCAAAAGAAACTGGAGGAGATACGCTCCGTAAACCGCGCAAAGCTGGCGCTGATGCAGTATCTCGGATTTACCGAGCAGCAGGCACACCGCTACATCGAGAAAGAGGCTATGGATATGCGCTGCACAAAACTGGAGGTCGCACGAAAGGTCATCAAGATGTACGAAGTTTAGTCTAATTCATAATTCATAATTCACAATTCATAATTGTTGGCAGGGGAGCGAGTGTGCTTTTCTGCCGCAGAGTTTGCGCGCGCGATTGCATAATAATAGCGGAGAGGATACGTTTGGTATTCTCTCCGCTTTTAATTATCGTTCCCTGTGGCAGGTGATTATCGTATAACTGCTTGCATTGACCGTAATTATGCAGCCGCCTGTGTGGATATACCAGTTTTTACCATGCTTTTCTATGGATGCATCCGGTGCGAGGATCTTTCCTTTGCACCACTCGACTGCATCGATATCACCGAGCCCGAGATTTCTTCTGATCCTGTCCGCTCCCATAGCAGTTGTATGTACGCTGTCAATATTTTCGATCAATATGTTTTCCATAGTCTGTTTTCCCTTAACTCATAATGTACGAAACTCGGACACGCGATGCTGAAAAGGGCATATTATTTCCTGTGTCCGAAAATATCCGTGTCCTTTTCCCACCACAGGTATCTGCCGATGACGAGCTTGTCAAAGAACTTCCATGTCAGATGTTTGGGGTCAACGCCCGTTTCTTCTATCAGGGCGGTATCCTCGTTGTCGGGGCGGATGATATCCTTGTTGGTGATAAACTCAAAGCGATCATTCTTCTGGGGAAAATTGAATATATAGAACCTGTAGTCCCAGGGATCGTGCTTTCCCTTTACGCCGATGTTGGGTATGGCTTCGTTCCTGTTTTCATAGTCGGGCACAAAGTCGGCGCTGTCACTTATCCATATATGTATTATCGGGAATATGTCGCCCCTTTCCTCAACATCATCGCCCAGCACCTTTTTCACTGTGCGCAGTTCGTAATCGGGAGAGAAAAAGTCATCTGTCTTCTGCACAAAAAGGTACTTGTCCTGCATACCGTACTCCTTTGCGGTATCGCTGTCGAAACTGTACCTGTATATATCCCCGTTTTTCCAGGTGCATATCTTGTAGCGCTTTTTGCCGAACTTTTTCGGCTTTGGCTGTTCGGAGGCGAGCCGTTCTTTCAGTTCATCGAGGACAGCTTTGCGGGTATCGCCTTTTTCCTGTGAAACACCGTACCAGCTTTCAAGGTCAGCGCCCGAGTCGATATCTTTAAGTGCCATGTCCCTGACCTCATCCGTCAGTCTGCCAAGCTTCTGCATAATATCCGCCAGCGAGATGCGAAAGAGTATGCCGTCATCCTCCTCATCATCTGCCAGTCCGCCGAACTGTTTAAGCGTCAGCCGCAGTGCTTCATCGTCTTCTATACCGTATCTCAGCAGTGCGGTATAGATATCCTTAACATCCGCATACACATCGTTCTGACTGAGTTTTACGCCCCATGCGCCCATTTTGCGTGCCTCCTTTGCCTGATGCAAAATAAATATTTGTTAGTATGATAGCACATCACCCGGAAAAAGTCAAGCAGACTATTTGCTAAGACTAACCGATATTAAAAAAATATAGACAGAATGTTAAATCGGGCGAATATACTTGAAATCCATGCGGATATGATGTATAATAATATATGGCAAAAAATCCATAATTACTTTTTTGGAGGTATTTTAAATGTTAGTAAATGCTAAGGAAATGCTCGATAAGGCAAGAGCAGGTAAGTACGCAGTTGGTCAGTTCAACATAAACAATCTTGAGTGGACAAAGGCTATCCTGCTGACTGCTCAGGAGCTTAATTCGCCCGTTATCCTCGGTGTATCCGAAGGTGCAGGCAAGTATATGTGCGGCTTTGAGACTGTTGCTGCTATGGTAGCTGCAATGGACAAGTCTCTGGGCATCACTGTTCCCGTAGCTCTCCATCTGGATCACGGCTCCTATGAGGGTTGCTACAAGTGCATCAAGGCAGGCTTCACTTCCATCATGTTCGACGGCTCTCACTTCCCCATCGACGAGAACGTTGCAAAGACTACAGAGCTCGTTAACGTAGCTCACGGTCTGGGTCTCTCCATTGAGGCTGAGGTAGGCGCTATCGGCGGCGAAGAGGACGGCGTTATCGGCAAGGGCGAGTGCGCAGATCCCGCAGAGTGCAAGCAGATCGCTGATCTGGGCGTTGATTTCCTGGCAGCAGGTATCGGCAACATTCACGGCGTATATCCCGACAACTGGGAGGGTCTGAGCTTTGAGACTCTCGAGGCTATCAACAAGACTGTTGGCGATATGCCTCTGGTACTGCACGGCGGCACAGGTATCCCCGATGATATGATCACTAAGGCTATCTCTCTCGGCGTTGCAAAGATCAACGTTAACACTGAGTGCCAGCTGGTATTTGCTGATGCTACAAGAGGCTACATCGAGGCAGGCAAGGACAAGCAGGGCAAGGGCTTCGATCCCAGAAAGCTGCTGGCTCCCGGCTTTGAGGCTATCAAGGCTAAGGTCAAGGAGAAGATGGAGCTGTTCGGTTCTGTAGGCAAGGCTTAATAAGATGAATCTCGCAGCTGATAAGAGTTTCCGCGTTGATCTTCAGTACAATTACGAACTGAATTTCATGTTCGATCTGGTTTGCCGTTCCGCGCAGATGTGCGGTTTCACCCTTGACAGAGCCGATCGTTACAACTATATGATAAATCTCAGCAAGGGTATGTCCTTATGGACATGGGGCGAGAATATCGATATTTGCATGGGTATAATACCCGATGGCAGGACAGGTATCACAATTATCAGTTCGCCTAATCTCGGCACCGAGATCGGTGCAAGGAAGCAAAATCAGAAAAACGTGGAAATGCTTATCAATATGATAAATAGCAATCTAAATCAGATCCCGAGATAGCCTGCTGCATCGAGCGGCAGGCTGCTCGATTATATGGAAGTGACCGCGAGCTTCCCGAAACAACCGCTCGCAAAAAACGGGGGGAGTTTATGGAACTATTCAATACGCGCAGGATAACGAACATCGGCGTGATGGCGCTGATATATGTGGTGATCTCGCTTATATGCTCACCTTTCGCCTATCAGGATCTTCAATTCCGCATCTCCGAGATGTTTATCCTGCTTTGTCTGTTCAACAAAGATTACATCATATCCTTCACACTGGGGTGTTTCATAGTCAATCTGTGGAGCCCTCTGGGGTATATCGATGTGGTGTTCGGCACAACAGCCACGCTTATATCAGCGATACTGATATACCGCAGCCGCAGCAGGATAAATATGTTTTTGGCATCGCTTATCCCTGTTATCATCAACGGTCTTGTAGTTGCGGGCGAGCTGACCCATGTTGAGCATACAGTTTATTGGAAGAATGCGTGTATGGTCGCTTTAGGCGAATTTGCTTGTATAAGTATAGCGGGTGTTATAGTGGTCAATGCTCTCAGGAAGAACAAGAGGGCGATGAAGCTGATCACAGCCGGGCTTGATATCAGGCAGTAGAGCGCAAATGCCCGAGAAAGGGCGATACTGATACGGATGATAAAGCCATAGTGTTTTCGGACCAG
>NZ_CAMHRZ010000151.1 GCF_946187255.1 uncultured Ruminococcus sp. | reverse complement strand
GTAAAATATATATCAGGCTATACCAAACGTCACGCAACAGCCATGCTGAACTTACGGGGACGGAGGATGAGCGTGCGTTTGATCTGAGGTGAAAGGAGAATCATACCATGCCAAAACTAACGATAATTTTTCCATCAAGTTATTTCAGCATACACAAGGTAGATGAGGACTTGCAGGCGGAATATGATGCGGTCATCGAAACAGGGTTGTTCGATGTTGTGCTGTTTTCGTATGACAAATGGTTCAGCGAGGGCAGGCTTGTGCTTGATAATGAGCCCGATGACTTTGTTCGTGGAGTTTACCGTGGGTGGATGATGAAACCCGAGGTCTACAAAGACTTTTACGAACAGCTTGCGGAAAATAAAATCAGGCTTGTTAACGACCCGAAACAGTATGAGCTGTTTCACATATTCCCGAACATATACCCGAGATTTGGCGATGATACAGCAAAAATGCTCATATATCCCGACGGCAGATACGACCTTGATGAGATCAAAAAGACGTTTGACCGCTTTATGGTCAAGGACTATGTGAAATCGGTCAAAGGCTCGGATTTTCCGAAGTATTTTGACGGCAATGTATCTTCGGAAGAATTTGATAAGCAGATGGAAAAGTTCTACAAATATCGTGGCGGGCTTTACACGGGCGGGATATGTATCAAGGAGTATCTCGACCTGAAACAATACGGTGGAAGAACGAATGAATACCGTGTTTTCTATATCGATGGCGAGATAGGAACAGTCAGCAGAAATTCGGGACAGGGAGATCACGCTCCAATGCCGCCCAAAGAACTTCTTGAAAAATACAGGTCGCTGGGAAGTCCGATATATACGGTGGACTATGCCGAGCTTTCGGACGGAAGCTGGAAAGTTATAGAAGCCGGTGACGGTCAGGTATCGGGGCTTTCGGATCATCAGGACCATAAGGCGTTTTTCAGGGCGGTGAGCATAGCTTTATCGGAAAGGTATTTGCCCGATGAAATATTAGCTCCGGGAACATATATATTGTCCGCTGATCCATATCCAAATATTGAAGTGCAAGACGTATACAAGATGATAGCTGATAATGATGATGAAAGCACGCTTGCACTGGGTGTGGCAATATTGAACATCAAAACGGGTATCATGAGCGATGATCTATATGACTATGAACCGGAAAGCAGCGAGTATAGAACACTTGAAGAGCAATATGATCAGGCATATAGTCTATACGAAAAACTGATGACACAGATAATTGAAATATTAGCAAGAGAAGGTGAACCTGCTGACAGCAGCAAAGGTCTGCATTATCAAATTGAGCCGTTTATGAACCGAAATGGCTTTGAAAACAGAAACGGTTGGTGGATACATAAAGATGATGAGGAGGAGTGACCCGCCATGCTCGACAACTTCGACCTTTACGATTCGCATAGGATTTGGCATAGAATAACCTCCTTGACCTTCATTCTGTAAAAGAAAAACGCTCCTCATCTCTGAGAAGCGTAAGTGCGATATTCGATTGTTGGACTGTATGAATAAATTCATACTAAAATAGCGGACAGCGCTTCACTTGTATGAAACACCGTCCGCTGTTACCCATTATTCAGTTTTTGTCAAACAGGCATTCTACCAAAAATCTTCAAATAAGCGATTTTTTCAATTTTCCGAAATATCGCGATTTTGAGGTTTTCTACCGCCAAAAGTGCCGTAAAATCGGGTTCTAAACTATCCTTAATGAACAGTAATTACAAATAGGGTCAATAATACCACATTGTCTAACAAAAGGGGAGCATTTCATAATGACAGTCTATCCGTTTAATTTTTTCAGATCGGGACAATATCAGGCCATCACTTCACCGTAACACTAACAGCATTCTTTATCGCGCTGTCGGTATCCCAGCTGCCGTTTACCTTTGCGGCGATGGCTACCTTATATGTCCTGCCGGGGATGAGACCTTTGGGAGAAGTGTATACCGTGTCGGTTATGTCCTGCGCCTGTATCCTCCACTTGCCTGCCATGAATACGGCTATGCCGTATTCTTCGGCACCTTCAACTTTGTCCCATTTAAATCTTACCTGATGAGTCTTTGCGCTGTATTCAACATTGATATTTGTGGGATATGCGGGTGTTTTGTTAACGCTGTCGGATACCTTGTAGGTGTTCTTGCCGCTGTTTTCGATTACGGCGAACTCACCTCTGCCGCTGACCACTGTCTTGGGGTCATTCGCATTTACCCAGACTTTTTTGTTGGGCAGCTTAGCTTCTCCCGTAACAGCTTTGAAATTCTCGCCGAGAGTTATGGTTTTAAGCTCGTTGCAGTTCACGAACATTTCTGTCATGTCCTTGACCTTGCTTGTGTCAAACCCGCCGAGATCCAGCGTTTCCAATGCCTGGCAATAGCGGAACATACTCTCCATATCTGTTACATTGCTCGTGTCGAACCCGCTGAGATCAAGTTCTTTTATCTTGTGGCAGCCTGCGAACATCCTGTGCATATCATTTACGTTGCTTGTGTCAAATCCGCTCAGATCAAGCGATTCAAGTAAGGAACACTCACTGAACATATAACTCATGTCCCTGACTTTTGATGTATCAAATCCGCTTACGTCCACAGAACTCAGTCTGTTACATTTGCAGAACATATTCTGCATATACATGACATTGCTCGTATCAAATCCGCTCACATCTACAGAGCCCAGTCCGGAACAATTGCGGAACATACTTCTCATATCGGTCACGCTGCTCGTATCGAATCCGCTCAGATCCAGCGTTTGCAGGCATTGACAATAATCGAACATATTTGGCATCTTTGTTACACTGCTTGTATCAAAGCTGCTAAGATCAAGTGATTCAAGTGATTCACATGAATCGAACATACCGCTCATATCTGTGACCTTGCTTGTGTTGAATTTACTTACATCAAGCTCGGACAGCCCGGAGCAGTTAACGAACATATATTTCATGCTTACTACATTGCCCGTATCAAATCCGCTCACATCAAGAGAGGTCAGCCCCGTGCATGATGCAAACATTTTCTCCGTTTTTCTTACACTGCTTGTATCAAAGCTGCTAAGATCAATGGTTTTCAGCTTTAAACACTCCACGAACATACCGCTCATATCTGTGACCTTGCTCGTGTCAAACGAGGACACATCCAGCTCGTTCACCTTGCTGCAGTGGTTGAACATAAAGCTCATATTGTTTACCTTGCCTGTATCAAAGCTGCTCACATCGATGGATGTCAGCTCCGAACACTTGTCGAACATATAGGACATATCATTGACCGCGCCCGTGTCAAAGTTGCTTATGTCAAGCGTTCTCAGCTTTGAACAGTTGAAGAACATATGACCCATATCCGTTGTCCTGCTCGTATCAAAGCCGCTCAGATCAAGGGAGGTAAGGCTTTTACAGCCTGTGAACATACTGTACATGGTAACGACTTTTCTTGTGTCAAAGCTGCTGAGGTCAAGCTCGGTCAGGCAGTTACAGTTACCGAACATATACCTCATATTCTGCACATTGCTTGTGTCGAAGCCGCTTACATCCAGCTTTGTCATTTTGTTGCACAGGTAGAACATCTCGCTCATATTCTTGACATTGCTTGTGTCTGCTTCTGAAAGATCGATAGTGGTACAGTTGTAAAAATCGCTGAACAGCTTGCTGCAATCCTCGGGAAGAACGGTGCCCTCCAAAGCGATGATGGTCTTTACACAACTCTTGCTGCCGAATTTCCTTATGGCATCAGCGTCTATCTCGCCCCTGAGGAACAGTAAGCCCGCAGTCGGTTCATAGGAATAACATCCTATCTCAGCCGCCGAAGCCTGCGCGGCAATGGGCTGTGCCAAAACAGGTACACCGCAGCTCAACGCCCCTGCCACCATACACAGTGACATCACTGCTGCCAAATATTTTTTTGTCTGCATAAATATGCCTCCTTAATTTTTCTACATTGGATAAATGATTAATATCCACAATTCAGATTATATCACGGGAAAAGGCTATTGTCAATATTTTTAACGCTTTTTCTTGATATCTTTTGTGCCATACATATAATTTGCGGGACTGCGCAGCCTGACCGTGAAAAACTCTTTGGAAATGAGATAATGTCAATAAAATAACATGAGGGGCACCTTTCCGAAGAAAGGTCGCCCCTCAGCAGTTTCCGCAGTGCGCAGGACAGACCGCCTGTTTACTGCTTTATACGCACCGCATTAATGCGGTGCGTTACACAGCGCGTTAGCGGTGCGTTGTACAGCACTAATGTGGTGCGTTTTCCAGCCCCCTGTTTATGCCCGACAGCTTGCCTGTCAGCTTGGAGGTGTACTCCTCGTAGCTTGTGCCGAAGTTCCCCAAAGCCTTTTTGTATTCACCGAGATAAGCGTGGGGATTGCCTTCGGTGGTGGTGATGGCTATGGTGCCGCCGCCCGATTTGGGTACGTTCTTTGTCACGCTCTTCACGCCTTGTGAGACTGTCATCTTGCTTGCTTCGTTGATGGTGTAAAGCTCCTGCCCCAGCACCTCCGTGCCGCCATTCTGCACCGATGCGATCCACTTGTCAAATATCTGCTGGAATGACTTGGTGCCCTGACGAACGCCCTCCTTTTGCAGAGCAACGCCCTTGATGTAGCGCTGCGCCAGATTTGAGAGCTCGGTCACCTCGCGGTTCAGAAATCTCGTAAACTCCGCCGCTGCCGCCTGCTTTTCGGCTGCGGTGAGACTTGCGCACATTCTTTCGCCCTGCATGAACGAATGGAGCATCTTGTACTGCAATGTACCTGCCACCTTGTTGGTCACTTCGGGGGTACTGAATGCCCGCTTTATCATTTCGGGATTTACTGTGCCGTCCTCCGCGAGACCCAGCAGCTTGCCCACCTCGTGGATAAATTCCCTGTCGGTGGCGTTCTGACAAACGTGCTGCTGATAAAGCTCCGCACAGGCAGTAGCTTCGCTGGTTGTAGTGAACTGTAGACCGTTATGCTCGCAGAAGTACCTGTAGTATATCGCTGCCGCTTCCTTCTGCGTCAGCTGTGACTGCGGTATCATCTTGCCGTCAAGGTAGAAGGTAACGTCCAGGTCGTGACCTATCTTGAGACCCTCTTTCAGCGCCTTTTTGCCGTTTGAAGATATATTTCCGAAGGTTATCCTGCTCGGGTCAACGCCCAGTCTTGTCGCAACTGCCAGCTTTGCATCGTTCAGGGCGGGACCGTATATGCTCTTGCTCTGTATCGCGTTGAATATCTTGCGGTAGGCATCGGGCAGACCCTTGTTGAAATTATTGAGCTGTTCCAGTGCGTACTCGTTCTTCATTATTTTAAGTATCGCCTGTTTGACTTCCGCTTCGCTTGCCAGACCCTGTATGTGCTTGTCAACGATGTTCTTGAAATTCTTGACGATGCCCGCAGCTTCCAGTCCGCCTGCGTCCTCTGCCAGTATCATCAGCGTTGTTTCGGCTTCCTGTGCGCCCATTCGTTCAGCCATTATAGCACGGTTCGCCGCGTTCTTTCCTGCGGCGGCGGAAGCTTCGCCGTTCTGTGAAGCACCCAGCATCTTACGGAAAAACTTTGTGGGTATGAAGTTCTTTACCTTTTCGGCTCCCTGGGATATTATCTTGCCCATGCTGTCCGTCATAGCCTGTGCCTTTGTGGGCAGATTTTTGTAGACCCATCCGCCGACAGCCTTAGCGGCACCGGGTACTTTGGGAAGCACCTTTCCCGCCACCTTTCCCACCACCTTGCCCACACCGTAGAATGTCACCGCGATCGCAACGGGTATCGCGCCCGCTGTGAACTGTGCCATATCTGTGCGCTTTTCGGGGGGAGTGGCATCGCGGTACTTGTTTATCGCCTTGTTGACATCCATCGGCAGGAACACAGCTTCGGAAAGTCCGCTGGTGCATACACCCAGTGCTATCCTTGCGATTATACCCGGCCATGTGTCCAACACGTTCTCGCTGATATTTGCAAATACAGCCGCATAAGGCCACCAGCCGCTGGCACGGTCGTGGGCGAGAGACTGCATCTGTTCAAGATAGGTCTGCCGCTGTTCCTGGAATGCCTTGTAGCATTTTAACAGCATCTCCACCATCTGAACATCGTAGCCGTAATCAGAACATTCCATATAGGCATCGCGGTGCATTATCGCCATTGCGTATTCGCCTTTCAGTATATCGAGGAAGTTGTTCTTCTCTATCTGCTCGATCATCGTATCCAGCTTTTTGCTGTACTCCTGCATCTGTTTGTAGAATGCATGGTTTTCCTCGATGGTGGCGAACTGTTTGATCGGCTGACTTCTCAGCAGAACCTCACGCTCGCATTCGTAGGTGTGCTCGCCGTCCTCGTTCTTGTACTTTACTGCCGCTTTCAGCTTCACCTTTACTCTCGTGGGTGGGTTGAGGAAGCCTTTCGCACAGTAGAAGGTGCATTCCGACATACCCGCTTCGCGCTTTGTCACCACCATGCCAATACCCAAAGTATTGATATAGGATGCTACAGTTGCGTCATCGTTCAGCGGTTCAAAGGAAATGGCGGGAGTTACCGAGGACTGGAACATACAGTGCTTCTTCTCATCGTAGATAAGCAGCCATGCCTTGCAGGTGGTCAGCGCTGTGCGGTAATCCTCCAGCGCGTAGGTCTTGCCAAGATCGGTCTCAACGGGAACAGCGCCCTCGCGGGGAACACGGTAGCAGTTTATGGCGTTCGCCGCGATGTAAAGTCCTGTGGTCACGCGGTATACTGTCAGCTCGCCTTTGACTTCAAGATCATCGTCGTAGGCGCGTACAGTGAGGGTGTAGGTCTCGTAGGTGCCTGCTTCGCCTGTCTTTTTGTTGATATCCTTTATCAGTGCAAAGTAGGTATCGGGCACATTCTCGCTCTCAATGTGCCGAACATTGTAGCTGCCGTCAGTGATGGTGACATCCAGCTCATACTGCCCGTGTCCAAAGCCCTCCACCGTAAACTGCAGCGGTTCTTCATCCTCGTAAAGTGCGGGCAGTGCCAGATTTTCCTGATAGAATACTATTTTCGGCTCCAGCGTCTTGAAATGCACGTTGTTGGTGAAGCTGCCGCCCTTTCCGCCGAACCTGAATGCCACCACAGCTTCGGGCATGGATTGCGTATCATCCAGCTGCACCTTTGCGGCCTGCCACTCACCGCTCATGCCCATGGGCGTGACTATCACGGCGGTGTTGCCCGCATATATCTGGATATTCTGGGAAAGGTCAGCACGATCGGCGGATTTGCCGTTATATACCTCCACCATCTTGGCGTAGACTATCCGCACTTCGCCTTTGCGCAGGGTATCACCGAAATCCTTGTATATCTTCATCTTGTAGGACTTCTTGTTCTTCTCGTCCTCAGCCTTCTGCGCCTGCAGTGCAGAAGCCACTGCTCCCACGGAGCCTGCCGCTGCGCCTGCTTCAGCCGCCTTGGTAACGCCCTCAACTATCTTTGTGGAAACGTTCTGTCCCTCGTCCTCGCCCGCTTCGGGGTCGGCTTCTGTGTGTATCACCTTGTTTTCCTTGACCCAGTTGCGTGGGTCTAAAAGGTCGTACATCCAGCCCATACCCAGTGAGCTTTCTTCCACGTCCTGCACCTGATAGCATATATGCACCATAACGCCCTTGTCTGTGAGATTGTGCTGTGCTTCGGTGTTGGTGGAATTGCTTATATTTATCTTGCCCTTTATATCGATGTATATAAAGCCGTCTCTCATGTCCCAGTGGAACATCTCGCGTATATCCGTTGGGTCGAACTTGAACTCCGTCACCTCTCGCGCACTCAGCACGTTGGCGGATTCTATCTTTATGCTCTGGGAATAGCTAAGATTGTCCGCAGCCCCTGCCGCACCGCTTCCCGAACGCTGTATGCCGAAATCAAAGGTGGTGGGGGAGTAGCTTTCGCCGTAGTGGAACACGGAATTTTCATACCTGCACTGGTTATCCGTATTGAAATAGCTGCCCCTCACCGTGAACGAGGGCATACCTATATTGCCGTTATCGTAATGAGTCTCGGGCTGACGCAGCACAAAAGTGCCGTCGTCGTAGTAGTCTATCTGTGCGTCCTCCAGCCATTTTCCGCCTAAAAGGGCGTTGTCCATCAGGTCGCTCAGGTCGTAGGTGGTGCCCCACCAGCCGTCAGCACCCGGTGATTCTCTGCATACCAGTCTGTAGGAACGAACGGGCATTTTTATGTTGTTGCCTTCGGCGGATGCCGCAAAGGGCAGACCGTAGAGGAAAATGCTACATATAAACACGATGAATGCGGAAGCAAAGGCGGTGGTGCGTCTGATGAAAGTTCTCATGTGCCCGCCTCCTTTTTCGGCTTGATGATAAGGTTTATCACCATGCCAAGTATTATCACTGCAAGAGGTATCATATAGGAATACTGCACCTT
>NZ_CAMHRZ010000150.1 GCF_946187255.1 uncultured Ruminococcus sp. | reverse complement strand
ACATTCGACTTGCCGCCGATGCGGATAGATCTTGCTTCTTCAAGTATCCTGAACCTGTTCTCGATCTTGCGCGAGAGATACCTCTCCTCCATGAACACATAGAACCTGTCGTCCGATACCTTTTTGGCAATGGCTGTGGTACCGTCGAGGAAACGTTCCAAAAGCTTCTCTATCTCAACGGCGATATGAGCCTTTTCGCTCTCGCGGATATCCGACATAAGGGCATCATAGTTATCTATTACTATGATTATCACGCTGTTATGCGACTGGTAAGCGTCATACCTCAGCTCGGTATAATCGGTTATATCCTTGAAATAGATAAGGGACAGCCCGTTGCCCAGTTCGGAATGAACGCCCTTAGCGGTATAATACCGCCTTTTCACGCAGATCTGACAGCCTTCATCCGTGTAAGCACGTTCAAGATCGATATTCATCAGATCTGTGATATGCTCTCCGAAGGGGTCTTCATCATACACCTGCTTCTCAAACAGCTTATTGAACCAGACAACAGTATTTTCGCTGTCAAGCACCACGCAGGGTGCGGGAAAATACAGCAGTGAATACTGCTCAGTCTTTTTCAGCTTGGCAGCCATGCTTCTGATATATTTCTGTACCTGATTTCTGAATACAAATGTTTCAAGCAGCAGCAGCATGATACTGACCACACATATAAAGATCAGCACACTGCCTGCGCTTTTTCTCGTCTCCGTTGCGCGCAGCATAAAAGCCCCTATCAGCGATGTCAGCACAATTACACCCATTGTAGCCGACAACAGCATGAGAAAGCTTTTGTTCCTTTTCACTGCCTGTCAACTCCTTTTCCTGATCCCGTCTCTCGTTTTCGGACTGCGTCATATCTCCATGATTATGGGAAGTATCATGGGTGTCCTCTTTGTCTTTACAAATATGAAATCCGAGAGATTGTCTTTCATCTTGCCCTTGATGGCATTCCATTCATGCATATTGTTATCAAGGCAGTTCTGGAGAGTCTCGGTAAGAAGCTCCTTGGCTTCGTTCATAAGTTCCTCGCTCTCGCGGACGTACACAAATCCCCTCGACACAAGGTCGGGACCCGCAAGAATCTCGCCCACAGCCCTGTCGATAGTTGCAACTGCGATTATCAGAAAGATGTTTTCTGTCCCTGAGAACTATAGCGCCCACATCGCCAACACCGAGACCGTCAACAAGCACCTTGCCTGCGGGCACCTCGCTGGTGACCTTCATATCGACACCGTCTGTCTCTATCACATCGCCAATACCTGCGATTATGATATTTTCTTCGGGTATACCCACCGACATGGCGGTCTGCTTATGCTTCATAAGGTGCTTGAACTCGCCGTGTACGGGTATAAAGAACTTTGGCTTGGTTATGGAGAGCATCAGCTTCTGTTCTTCCTGACAGGCATGACCCGAAACGTGTACCTCATACATCTTTTCGTATACTACCTCAGCACCCAGTGCCATAAGGTCATTGACTACCCTTGTCACCAGCTTTTCATTGCCGGGAATGGGGTTTGCAGAGATTATTATGAAGTCACGGGGGGTTATGCTGACTTTTCTGTGCTCGTTCATGGACATCCTCGACAGTGCCGACATGGGCTCGCCCTGGCTTCCCGTAGTTACCAGCACTATCTGCTCGGGCAGATATCTGCCTATCATATCTATATCTATCAGCACGCCGTCAGGCACTTTGAGATAGCCCAGCTCGATGCCGACACTGATCACATTCACCATGCTCCTGCCCGATACAGCCACCTTACGCCCTGTATTTACGGCGTTGTTGATGATCTGCTGTACTCTGTGGATATTTGATGCAAAGGTGGCAATGATTATACGCTTGCCCTCCGCCTTTGCAAAGAGCATTTCCAGATTATCGCCCACCTTGCGCTCACTTGCGGTATACCCAGGACGCTCGGAGTTGGTGGAATCCGACATAAGTGCCAGCACACCCTTGTTGCCAAGCTCGGCAAACCTGGGAAGATCGATGATACCGCCCTCTATCGGGGTATAATCCACCTTGAAGTCGCCCGTGTGGATGATTACACCGGCGGGAGTATGGACTGCCATACCAACCGAATCGGGTATGGAATGGTTCACGCGGATGAATTCAACTGCCATGCAACCCATCCTGATAGTCTGGCGGGGTGTAACTATATTCAGCTTGACACTGCCCAGCAGGTCATGTTCACGCAGCTTGCCCTCTATAAGACCTACCGTCAGTCTTGTGCCGTAAACGGGCACACTGGGGAACTTTTTCAGGAAATACGGCAGACCGCCTATATGATCCTCATGACCGTGTGTTATAACGACACCGCGCAGCTTTTCGGAATTCTTTTCAACATAGGTAAAATCAGGTATTACGATATCAACGCCCAGCATCTCACTATCGGGGAAGGCAAGGCCGCAGTCGATAACAAACATATCATTTGCGCATTCTATCACAGTAAAGTTCTTGCCTATCTCATTAAGACCGCCCAGCGGTATTATCTTGACAGGGGTGCGGCGCTGTGCCGACCTGTTGTTGGGGCGCAGCTTGGGCTGTGACGGAGCTGTATCCTCTGCTGTTTTCTTACGGTTCAGCGGTACTCCTCTCAGCTTGCCCTGCTTTGGGGTATAACGTTTTGATGCCTTTCGTTTGCTTGAATTATTGCTGTTATTACTCATGATCTGCAAAATGCACGCCTGTGCGCCTTATGGTTGGATACGGGCGCAAAAGGGCGCAATAAGCTCCTTTCTTACGGACTTTCTGTCCGATGATTATTTGATTTTTCCGTTAGATAGGGTCTTTACAGCAGACAGCACAAGGCATATCATCGCAAGCAGCCGTCCAATAAGCCTGCTGCGGTCCGCTATAAATCGGCAGTCTTGGGAGGAATGGGCTCCCGTAGAATGTTTGAAGCTAAGATGAGACCGCCGAAAGAGTCCGCCGACAAGTCAGCGGAATATTTATCCGAACAAAAATATCTTAGTATATTTTACCCTATTTTTGACCGAATGTCAAGTACATATTCCACAAAGACTCAAAAGGTCAAATAAATGTACCGCAAATGCCGGTTTGAAAAAAATTGACTCCGCCCCCCTTTTCAAATGCGGTGTGATGTGTTATAATATATGTCTGAGATAACGGAGGTATACTGATGAACGAGATAAATAATGCAAAAAGACAGGCAATGGAAAAATTCTTTGAGCGAATGAACCCCATGCAGAAAAAAGCGGTCTTCCGCATAAAGGGACCTCTGCTGATACTGGCAGGTGCGGGCAGCGGCAAGACCACTGTGCTAATAAACCGCATAGCTAACATGATACATTTCGGTGATGCTTATGAGACCGACTATCAGCAGGAATTCACGGCGGAGGAAGCACAGTACATACGCGACTATGCCGAAGGGAAAGCCGACGACGGCAGAAAACTCTCGGAGATAATAGGGTTCCGCACCGTAAAGCCCTGGAATATACTGGCAATAACCTTCACAAACAAGGCTGCGGGCGAGCTGAAAGAGCGTATAGAGCGCATACTCGGTGAGGAAGGCAAAGGCATAACCGCAGCTACTTTCCATTCGGCGTGTGTAAGGATACTTCGCCGCGAATGTACGCATATCGGTTTTTCGCAGAGCTTTGCGATATACGACAGCGACGACTCGAAGAGAGTTATAAAGGCTGCAATGAAGGCTATGGACGTGGACGAAAAGATGTTCCCGATAAAGACGGTGCTTTCCGAGATATCCCATGCCAAAGACTCCATGACAGACCCCGATGAACTGGCTGCGGACAGCAAAGGCGACTATTATAAAAGCACCATAGCCAAGATATACGCAAGATATCAGAATGAACTGCGTGCCAACAACGCGATGGATTTCGACGACCTTATCTGCCGCACGGTGGAGCTATTTGAAAAGGAACCCGATGTTCTGGAGCATTACCAGAACCTGTACAAATACATAATGGTGGATGAATACCAGGATACCAACTACGCACAGTTCAAGCTGGTGGCTCTGCTTTCCGCAAAGTACGGAAATATATGCGTGGTAGGCGATGACGACCAGAGCATATACCGCTTTCGCGGTGCTACCATCGAGAATATCCTGAATTTTGAGGAACAATTCGGGTGTAAACCTGAGGACGTTATCAAGCTGGAACAGAACTACCGTTCCACTCAGAATATCCTCACCTGCGCCAATAAGCTGATAAGCAACAACGTAGGCAGAAAGGGCAAGAACCTTTGGACTGACTGCGGCGACGGCGACAAGGTCATAGTTCATAAATCGATGAATGAGCGTGATGAGGCGGCATATATCGCACGTACCATAACAGAGGAAAACGAAAAAGGCAGGCGCTACGGCGACCATGCTGTGCTCTACCGCATGAACGCGCAGTCAAATGCGCTGGAACAGGCTATGATAAAGGCGAATATCCCTTACAGGATCTTCGGCGGAGTGAAGTTCTATGACCGCAAGGAGATCAAGGATATACTGGCGTATTTAGAGGTGATAAACAATCACGCGGATATGTTCAGGCTGCGCAGGATAATCAATGAACCTAAACGCGGCATAGGTGATGCCACTGTTGGCGTGATAGACAGGATAGTCTCCGACCTGGGAGAAGACCCGATATATATAATGGAGCATTCTCCGGAATATGTGCCTCTTGCAAAGAAGTCAAAGGCGCTGACTGAGTTCGCTTTCATGATAGATGACCTTACCGACCTTTCAGAAAGCTCATCGCTTACCGAACTGCTGGATGAGGTGCTGGATAAAACAGGTTACAGCGATATGCTGAAAACTCAGGGTCTTGAAGGTGAGACCAGGCTTGAGAATATAGAAGAGCTCAAATCCACGATGGCGAAGTACGAAGAAGATGCCGAAGAACCGTCGCTGGAGGGCTTTCTTGAAGAAGTTGCGCTGTATACGGATATCGATACGCTGGATGAGGACGGCGATTATGTTGCATTGATGACGATGCACGCCGCTAAAGGTCTGGAGTTCCCTGTGGTGTTCGTTGCGGGCATGGAGGACAATGTATTCCCCTCAAACAGGAGCATGATGAGCGAGACTGAGCTCGAAGAGGAGCGCAGACTGGCTTATGTTGCGATGACACGCGCTAAGGAAAAGCTGCATCTTGTATATGCAGGTGAAAGGATGCTGTACGGTAACACTCAGCACAACCGCGAGTCAACATTTTTAAGGGAACTGCCGAAAGCCAACATCGAGGAACAAAAGCCCGCAGTTTCGTCGGGCGGAGCACACAAACAGGTACAGAACCTTTCTCTCGGCAAACAGATGGCAATGTACAACGCAGCTAAGACTGAGGCGGCTGCGTCTTCTGAAACATACAGCGTGGGTGAGCGTGTGATGCACAAGAAATTCGGTGAGGGCACCATTGTGGGGGTAACACCGATGGCGGGCGACACTATGCTGGAGATAGCCTTTGAAAAAGTAGGCACCAAAAAGATCTTCGCTAACTTTGCAAAACCCAAAAAGATATAAAAGCAAACGGGGCTGTGCAGAACAGTCCCGTTTTTTGTATAGTTATAGTAAACGACATTAGAGAACGAGTAAAAGTCCGATATATGCTTTTACGAAGTATTCAAAGAAGGTATTTCAATGGCGTTTACTTTATTTTTCAGTATACCATTTTTTCAGTGTCTTTTCCGCCTGCTTGCCGTATACTGTAAAGTCACGGTCGGCTTTTGCCTTGTCTTCGGGAGGGAGCACCGCTTTCCAGTCCCACCAGAAATAACCGCAGAACCAGGACTTATCCCATGTGGCTTCCATCGCGCTCTCATAAAAATCCGACTGTTCCTGTTCGTCGATCGGCTTTTCGGGACGGTCGTGGAAATCCCAGGGATAGGCGGTACAGCCCTGTTCATTGCGCACACCTATCTCGGCAAACATGATGGGTCTGCCGTAATACTCATGGCATTTTTCAAGGCGCTCAGTGACCTCCGCCCAGCGTCGGCGCATAGTGTCGATACCTTTGTTTTCCACGTCTGTCACGGGATAGTAGGCGCTTATGCCTATAACATCCACATCACTCAGCCAGCTGAAACGGAATTCGTCACCGTGATTGATATTATGCATCACGATACCGTGATATACCTCTCTCACCTTTGCTATCATATCACGGCAGCGGTCAGACTGCTTATCCATGCCTGTCATCTCACAGCCTGTGCACAGCATCTCACAGCCCAGCTTTTCAGCCATTTTAGCGTAATACAGCATAAATCTGTTATAGGAAGCGAACCACTTTTCCCAGTAGTCACAGCCTTCCTCTGTCGGGAAGTCTATCCTCGCCCGCCATGAACGGTCAAGGCAGTTGACCATAGGTTTAAGGCAGACTTTTAGTCCCAGCGACTTCGCCATACCTACCGCGTGTTCTATCTCCGCATCGGTCTGGGTAAGACCGTACAGGGAGAATATGGTGGTGCTGTAAAAAGTTTCCTGCCAGCCGTTGACAGTAATGCATATCCAGTCCAAACCATTGGACGCAAGGCGTTTCATCGACTGCTCTGCGCGGTCGGTCAGCAGCTCGCCTTCCCTGCTGAAAAAGCCCCATGTATAGCCCTTGCAAAAAAGATCTCTATCCATATACACCTCTTATTTTCTGTACATTATAACGTACTCATTTCTTTAGGTAGACCTGTATCACAAAACCGCAGGTGACTTCTATATCATCCAGTGCTTTGAGCCGAGCCATGCCCTCCTCAGACGTTTTATAATAGTATGGGGTCATCAGGAACAGGCTGTAGATATCCTCCTGCGAGGTGATATCCGCCTTGTATTCAAACACTGTCTCCTCCGCCAGTACAAAGCTGTCCAGCTTATAGTCATTTGGCTTGTTTTCGTAGGGCGCATCGTACACAGCCGCTTTAAGCTCAAACAGATGTCGCGGTGACGGGGATACGACTATCAGCACACCGTCAGGTTTCAGCACACGGGAATACTCATCGTTACACACAGGTGCAAACACGCTGACCACAGCATCTGCGCTTTCATCGGCAAATGGCAGTTCAAAGGAGGACGCAACAGCGAACTCGCAGTTATTTATCCCCGCCATGTGTACCCTCGTCATGCAATGGGCGACTGCGTGTTTTGAGATATCTATGCCGAAAATACGGGCGTTTTTGATATTTGAAAGCTCTGCTGTGTAAAAGCCCTCACCGCATCCGCTGTCTATGATCACAGGACTGTCGGTCTTTTGAAGTTCGGAATCGACGACCGAGCGAATCTTTTCTGCAAGCGGGCGGTAATAGCCCTTATCGAGAAATTCGGTACGCGCCTTCACCATATCCGCGTTATCGCCTGCTGTCTTCGGATTATGCTTCGCGGTGGTCAGCAGGTTTACATGACCCTTGCGGGCGATATCAAAACAGTGACCGCTAACGCATTTCCACGAATTATTTTCCTTATTGAGTTTTTTCTTACATACGGGACATATATACATATTCATCACCTTTGGGTCATTATAGCATAAGTATACATTCAATGCAATAGCATTTTCAAGAGTTTACAATTTGTTTGAAAACCAACTGCCCGAGAGAATTCACTCTCGGGCAGTGTATTATCATAGGATATGTTATATCAAATCATGGGATATATCAGCCAAGAACAACCTTATGGAATACCTTCTTGCCCTTCTTGATTATTACCTGCTCGGAGAGATCAACCATACCCTTGGGGTCGGTGAACTTCTCGCCGTTGACTGCTATGCCGTTCTGCTGTACGAGTCTTCTTGCCTCACCGTTGGAAGGACACAGACCAGCCTTTACCAGCAGATTGAGTATACCTATCTGCTTGTTCTCATCAACGTCCTCTGCGGTAAGAGTTGTGGTGGGCATATCAGCACTGTCCTCACCGCCGCCGAAAATAGCCTTTGCAGCTGCGTCAGCCTTGTTTGCTTCATCCTCGCCGTGTATCATCTTGGTCAGCTCGTAAGCCAGCAGAGTCTTAGCCTTGTTGTACTCAGCACCCTCCATGTGCTTCTCCATCTCCTCGATCTCCTCGATGGGAACGAAGGTCAGCAGCTTCAGGCACTTGATAACGTCTGCGTCATCAACGTTTCTCCAGTACTGGTAGAAATCGTAGGGAGAAGTCTTTTCAGCATCCAGCCATACAGCGCCCTTTTCGGTCTTGCCCATCTTCTTGCCTTCGGAATTGAGCAGCAGAGTAATGGTCATAGCGTAAGCATCCTTGCCCAGCTTCTTTCTGATAAGCTCGGTGCCGCCCAGCATATTAGCCCACTGATCATCGCCGCCGAACTGCATATTACAGCCGTAATCCTGGAACAGTCTGTAGAAGTCGTAGCTCTGCATGATCATGTAGTTGAACTCCAGGAAGGTCAGACCTCTCTCCATTCTCTGCTTGTAGCACTCAAAGGTCAGCATCTTGTTTACCGAGAAACAAGCGCCTACCTCACGCAGTACATCGATGTAGTTGAGGTTCAGCAGCCAGTCACCGTTGTT
>NZ_CAMHRZ010000149.1 GCF_946187255.1 uncultured Ruminococcus sp. | reverse complement strand
TTGTCGATAGGATATGCGGGGTGAGGGTATGCAGAGCGATAAGATAAAGAAGTATACGGCTAAGGAATTTCTGGAAAGCTCCGATGAGAGCAAGGAACACTCCGAGCTTTGGTATGGTGAAATTATCGATTTCGCCGCGCCGAACGAAGTCCATCAGACTATCGTGCTTGGTGTAGCCTCCGAGCTTCGCAGCTTCATTAAGGCGAAAGGCGGCAGCTGCAAGCCTTTTGCAGCACCGTTTGATGTGGTACTCGGTGACGATACTGTGGTACAGCCCGATGTCATGGTGATATGCGACCCCGACAAGCTGGACGGCAAACGCTGCAACGGTGCGCCGGATCTGACAGTCGAAGTAGTGTCGGGCGACAGGAAAGCCGATTTCAGCGTAAAGCTGGAAATGTACAAAAACAGCGGTGTGCGAGAATACTGGATAATCGACCCCGAAAGTGAGAAGGTGCTTATCTACACCTTCGATGATAAAAAAGTCAAGGGACTTGAATTTTACAGCTTTGATACTCCGATACCCGTAGGGATATTTGACGGAGCGCTGAAGCTGGTAATAAACGAGATAATATAAACGGAGGAAAATAAAATGGCAACAGCATTGATAACAGGCTCGGCAAGAGGTATAGGTGCGGCTATCGCACTGAGACTCGCAAAGGACGGCTTTGATATAGCTCTCAATGATATAAGCGAAGCTATGTTCGAGAACAACGACATAATGGAGAAGATAGCGGCGGAGGGCGTACAGGTGGAGAAGTTCATCTGCGATGTATCGAACTATGCGCAGGTGGAGGAGACCGTAAAGGCTGTCAAGGAGCGTTTCGGCTCCATAGATGTACTGGTGAACAACGCAGGCATCACCCGCGACGGTCTTATGGCGAGAATGAGCGAAGAGCAGTACGATCTGGTAGTCGCTGTCAATCAGAAGAGCGTGTTCAATATGTCCAAGTTCGTGGGCAGCGTGATGATGAGACAGAAGTCGGGCAGGATAATCAATATGGCTTCCGTTGCAGGCGTTTACGGCAATGCGGGACAGATAAACTATTCCGCAACAAAGGCGGCTATCATAGGTATGACAAAGACTGTTGCCAAGGAACTGGGCTCCCGCGGCATTACCTGCAACGCGGTAGCACCCGGATTTATCAAGACCCCCATGACCGACAAGCTGACCGATGAGCAGAAAGAAGCCTCCATGAAGCTGATATCCATGAAGCGCTTCGGTGAAGTGGACGATATCGCAGGCGTGGTATCATTCCTGGCTTCAAAGGATGCGGCTTACGTTACCGGACAGGTGATCGAGGTAAGCGGCGGCATAATGATGTGACCGCGCAGACAATATAGAATATACGTCCGGAAAGGACAGCATACACGGGGTCACGCCCCCGTTCCAAAAAGCAAGGAGTGTTTCAATTGAGCAGAAGAGTAGTAATAACAGGTATGGGAACAGTCAATCCTCTGGGCAAAAGCGTCGAGGAATTCTGGGAGAATATCAAAGCTAACAAGGTCGGCATCAGCTTTGTGGATCAGTTCGACACCAGCAATTTTCCCGTAAAGGTAGTCGGCGCAGTAAAGGACTTTGATCCCTCTGCTTACATAGACAAGAAGGAAGCCCGCAGGATGGACAGATTTACCCAGTTCGCGCTGTATGCTTCAAAGCAGGCACTGGAAAATGCGGGCACAGACCTCAAGGATCTTGACCCCTTCCGTGTGGGCGTGATAATAGGCGTAGGCATCGGCGGACTCAACATGACCGAAGCTGAGGTCACCAAGTTCAACCAGAAGCCCGACAAGGTATCGGTATTCTTCATCCCCATGATGATAGGAAATATGGCAGCGGGCACCGTTGCGATGAAGACAGGCTTCAAGGGCGACAATTACTGCACGACCACAGCCTGCGCATCAGCAACTCACGCTATCGGTGAGGCTTTCCGCAAGATAAAGGACGGCTATCTGGATGCCTGCCTTTGCGGCGGTTCGGAGGCTTGCGTATCCCGCTTTGCAATGTCGGGCTTTAACAATATGAAGGCGCTCTCACAGGCGACCGAGATAGAAAAGGCATCTACCCCCTTTGATGCAAACAGGCAGGGCTTTGTACTGGGCGAAGGTTCGGGTATGCTGGTGCTTGAAGAATATGAACACGCAAAGGCAAGAGGTGCAAACATCATCGCTGAGATAGCGGGCTACGGCGCAACAGGCGACGCTTACCACATGACAAGCCCCTCTCCCGACGGCGACGCTGCGGCTTACGGCATGAAGTACGCTTACGAAGAAGCAGGACTCACTGCGGATCAGGTGGACTACATCAACGCTCACGGAACTTCCACGGGACTGAACGACAAGTATGAGACAAAGGCTATCAAGCTGGCACTGGGCGAAGAAGCTGCACGCAAGGTGGCTATAAATTCCACCAAGTCCATGATAGGACACCTGCTGGGCGCTGCGGGCGGCGTTGAAGCCATAGTCACCGCACTTTCGGTAAAGAACGACTTCGTACACAGAACAGTTGGATACACCACCCCCGACCCCGAATGCGATCTGGACTACGTCACAGAGGGCAACCGCGAGATGACCGTAAATGCGGCGCTTTCCAACTCGCTGGGATTCGGCGGACACAACGCTACTATATGTATCATAAAGTGCAAATAATTACAAGAGGAGAATATCACCGATGAGTGAAAAGATATACGGTCAGTTTGACCTTGAAACGATAGAGAAGCTCGCTGATATCATTAATGAGAAGGAGCTTTCGGAGCTGACAATAACAGACGGCGGCAAGACTATAACCCTCAAGGGCAAAAGGACTCCCCCGCCCCCGTATACGCCCCCGATGGGCATGATGCCTCCTATGGGCGCACCTATAGGTATGCCTCCCGTACAGGGCGGAGATACCCCCGCACCCGCACCTGCAGCTCCCGGCAAGGAAGTAAAAGCTCCCATCGTCGGCACATTCTATTCGGCACCCTCCCCCGACAGCAAGCCCTTTGTCAGTGTGGGCGACAGGGTAAAGAAAGGCGATATCATATTTATCATAGAGTCCATGAAGGTCATGAGCGAAGTGCCCTGCGAGCTGGACGGCGTTGTAAAGGAGATATGCGTAAACAACGGCGATGCTGTGGAATACGGACAGACTGTGATGATACTGGAGTGACGCAGCTTTCCCGAAAGGGACAGGCTTTGTGACAGTCGGAGGTAACATTATGTATGAGTATGAACCTCACCCAAGACGAAACTTTCTGTTATTCTGCATCGGTGTGCATATAGTCGGATATATCGCAAATATCATCTGCGGGAAACTTGACTATGATTTGTCCGGCGATATACCGGAAATAATGTTTTTTCTCGTACTGCCCCTGCTGGCGCTGCCGATATGCTATCTGGTATTCTACAGGCGGCTCACGGGCGAAAAAGACACTGCCGTTGCCAGGCATTTCAAGGAGATAGGTATATGGCTGGTGACGTTGTTCCCGCTGGGAATGCCGATCTACCTGCTTATCGACAGCGATATATTTGAAGATGCGTCCTTTTACGGCGAAGAAGAAGCCTACCTCATATATCTGGTGCTGTGCAGCCTCAGTGTGGTATTTGTCACGCCGCTGTTCAAACTGGGCAGGAAGATAGTGAGAAAATTAACGGGAGCGGACATGAAAGAGGTCTATGTTCATTATTAGTTACAGCACACAGGACCAAGGATAACAGTATGGCAATTCTTATGGACAAGGGAAGACATATAACAGATAATGATCAGCTTTTGAAGCACACGCTGTTTTGTGTGCTGACCGATGCAGCGTGGTATATGATATTCGGGTGCTGTTTATCGGCGGATATCCTGCCGCTTATCGCGGTATTGCTTATCCTGCTGATACTTCCCGCTTTTCTGCCGGCGCTGATATACAAGGCGATGGCTGGGATACTTGATATCCGTCACCCCGAAAAGCTGTCGGAAAGCCTTTTGCGGGCGGGTATATGGCTCGTTTCATGCGCGGTGACATATCTGATGATGTATAAGGAGTATACATCATCTGTCTACGGCGGAGAAGATCTGCAAAAGCTGGCAGTCACAGTATGCATGGTGCTGCTCACCGCAGGATACCTCCTTTTTTCGGCGGTCAGCACCTTTATTCACAGGAAATAGTAAATATAACGGAGGAAATACAATGGCAGTATTAATGAACAAAGAGCAGATAATGGAGATAATACCCCACCGCGACCCGTTCCTGCTGATAGATGAGATAAATGAGCTGGAAGTTGGCAAAAGGGTAAAGGCTACAAAGTATATCAAGGCTGATGACTTCTGGTTCAAGGGACATTTCCCCGAGTACCCCGTTACTCCCGGCGTGCTGATGGTGGAGATGTGCGCTCAGGCAGGTGCGGTGGCACTGCTGGCACTTCCCGAGAACAAGGGCAAGATCGGATTTTTCGGCGGCATCAACGACTGCAAGTTCCGTCAGCAGGTACTTCCCGGCGATACGCTGGAGATCGAGGTCGAGATAATCAAGGTGAAGGGACCCATCGGTGTGGGCAAGGCGCTGGCTACTGTCGGCGGCAAGAAGGCTGTATCCGCTGAGATCACCTTTGCGATAAAATAATAACAATAGTCTTTAAAGGAGTATATTATGTTAAAAAAGATCCTTATCGCCAACAGAGGTGAGATCGCAGTGCGTGTCATACGCGCCTGCCGTGAGCTTGGCATAAAGACTGTGGCAGTATATTCAACTGCGGATAAAAATGCTCTCCATGCAATGCTGGCTGATGAAGCTGTATGTATAGGCGGTGCCCAGAGCAAGGACAGCTACCTTAATGTACGCGCGATAATCTCCGCCTGCGAGATAACAGGTGCGGAGGCTATACATCCCGGCTTCGGCTTCCTGTCGGAGAACCCCGCATTTGCCAGGATGTGCGAAAAATGCGGAATAGTATTCATCGGTCCCCGTGCCACATCCATCGAGATGCTGGGCGACAAGGCACAGGCTAAGGAGACCATGAAGGAGAACGGCGTTCCCGTAATTATGGGCAGTGACGGCGCTATATCCAATATACACGCGGCTAAGACACTTTCCCGCGATCTGGGCTACCCCGTGCTTGTAAAGGCTTCGGCGGGCGGCGGCGGACGCGGTATACGCATAGTTCACAACGAGGACGAGCTTGAACCTCAGATGAAAGCGGCAAGGCAGGAAGCGCTTGCCTGCTTCGGCAATGACGAGGTTTACATAGAGAAGTTCATAGAGAACCCCAAGCATATCGAGATACAGATACTTGCGGACAATTACGGCGATGTGATATATCTGGGTGAAAGAGACTGCTCGATGCAGCGCCGCAACCAGAAGGTGCTGGAGGAAGCACCCTCTCCCGCACCCTTCATGACGCAGGAACTGCGTGAGAAGATGGGCAGGGCTGCGGTTACGGCGGCGAGAGTATGCGGGTACAGGAACGCGGGCACCATAGAATTCCTGGTGGATAAGAACGGCGATTTCTATTTTATGGAAATGAACACCCGTATCCAGGTGGAACACCCCATAACCGAGGCTGTAACGGGCATAGACCTTGTTAAGCAGCAGCTGCTGATAGCTTCGGGCGAAAGACTTTCCATAAAGCAGGAGGACGTAAAGCTCACAGGCCATGCCATAGAGTGCCGAATAAATGCGGAGGATCCCATGAAGGATTTCAGACCCTCTCCCGGAAAGATAAACACCATGTTCATTCCCGGCGGCTTCGGCGTGAGAGTGGATACTGCGGCTTATCCCGGATATGAGATACCGCCCTATTACGACTCCATGATAGGCAAGCTGATCGTTCACGGCAAGGACAGAGATGAAGCTATCGCCAAAATGAACTGGGCGCTGGCTGAATTCATCGTGGACGGTGTTGCCACAAATGTGGATTTCCAGCTTAAACTGATACGCCGCCCCGAATTCATCGCGGGCGATTACGACAACGGTTTTCTCAACCGCACCGACATTTTAGCCGATGAAAGAGGTGAAGGCTGATGCAGTTCGAGGACTTTTTCTCAGTAGTAAGACAGCGTCTCGGCAGTGACAAGAGCGATGAGAGCTCCAAAAAGAAGACGGATATCCCTGCGGGACTGCTTTTCAAATGTCCCCGCTGCCGCAATGTGACGTTCATAGAGGAATTCAACCAGAACGGCAAGGTATGTCCCACCTGCAACTACCATTCCCGCCTTACTGCCAGAGAAAGGCTGAAAATAACCGTCGATGACGGCAGCTTCCGCGAGTTCGACAGGAAGATGATATCCAAGAACCCCATAGATTTTCCCGGATATGAGGGCAAACAGCAGCAGCTGCGCGAAAAGACGGGGCTCAATGACGCTGTACTCACGGGCAGAGCGAAGATACGCGGCATGGACCTTGTCATCATCGTCATGGATTCAAATTTCATGATGGCGTCAATGGGTAGCGTTGTGGGCGAAAGGATAACCAGAGCCATAGAGTACGCTACTGCCCACAGTCTGCCTGTGGTGGCATTCACGGCATCGGGCGGTGCCCGTATGCAGGAGGGCATAGTATCTCTGATGCAGATGGCTAAGACCTCGGGTGCGGTGGCAAGGCACAACGAAGCGGGCGGACTGTATATCTCCGTAATGACCGACCCCACAACGGGCGGCGTTACTGCCAGCTTTGCTTCACTGGGCGATATAATCATCGCTGAACCCAAAGTACTGATAGGATTTGCGGGCAGGCGCGTCATCGAGGGCACTATCAAGCAGAAACTGCCCGATGATTTCCAGTCGGCTGAATTCATGCTGGAGAACGGCTTTGTGGATATGATAGTTGAACGCAGCAAAATGCGCAGAGTGCTGGCACATCTGCTCAAACTGCACAAGCAGCCTGAGGTAAAGGAGGTCGCTGAGAATGAATGAACAGCTTTCGGCAAGCCGCAGGCTCGATATCATCAGGCATAAGGGCAGACCTACTGCCCTCGATTACATACCTATGATATTCGACGAATTCTGGGAGATGCACGGAGACAGGCTGTGCGGCGACGACAGGGCGATAATCGGCGGTGTGGCTTCTTTTCACGGCACGCCCGTTACGGTCATCGCAGAGGTCAAGGGACGCGACCTGGAGGAAAATCAGAAGTGCAACTTCGGTATGCCCCATCCCGAAGGCTACCGCAAGGCGTTAAGGCTTGCAAGGCAGGCGGAAAAGTTCCACAGACCCATTATATGTCTTGTGGACACTCCCGGTGCCTATCCCGGCGTTGAGGCGGAGAAAAGGGGTCAGGGCGAAGCGATAGCCCGCAATATCATGGAGTTCATGACGCTGAAAACGCCTGTGATATCCATAATACTGGGCGAAGGCGGTTCGGGCGGCGCGTTGGCGCTGGCTGTGTGCGATGAGTTGGCTATGCTTGAAAACGCGCTGTATTCGGTTATTTCGCCCATGGGTTTCGCCAGCATACTGTGGAAGGATGCTTCCCGCGAACGCGAAGCCTGCGATATAATGAAGATAACCGCCGAAGACCTTATGAAACTTAAAGTATGCGACCATATCATCCCCGAAGCTGACGGTGGGGCGCACAACGACCCCAATCAGACGGCAGAAAACATTTCGTCCTTTATTTCCGAAAGTCTGCAAAATTTACAAATAAAATTTCAAAAAGGGCTTGACGAAATGATAAATAGTCGCTATAATAAGTTTAGAGTTGTGGGAGACTTTGATGAGTTCCCGCATTCGCATACCGAGACCGATGAGCAGTGAGCTTTCATTGAGGCATCGGGTATGATATACAGCCTGCGGGAACAACGGCTGATAAATCCAGCAAAGTATAGAATGGAGGGAAATGACATGGTATTTGACAAGATTCGTGAGATCATTGTTGAGCAGCTCGACGTTGACGAGGATAAGGTTACAGCAGACGCTTCTATCACTGAAGATCTGGGTGCTGACTCCCTGGACGTTGTTGATCTGGTCATGAGCATCGAAGAGAGCTTTGATCTTGAAATTCCCGATGAGGAAGTTGAGAACATCAAGACTGTCGGTGACATCGTTAAGTTCATCGAGGCAAAGACCGAGGAATAATTTCCGAAATTTGCAAAAGTCCGCACCTGCGGACTTTTTTTATTGCAAAATCCCAATTTTGATATGTTTTGCTGCAAATGATGATTTACCATACCGATCGCGGGGATTATTGAGTGAGCCTCTTTGAATAAATGCTGTCCCCAAGCCCCTCTCTGAAACTTCTGTTTCTTTTGGGCGGGGGCAGATATCTCGCGAAACATAGCAAACCACCCTCACAAACAACATTTGTGAAGCATCGCTGCCCCCGACCAAAAGAGGCAAAAGTCTTTGGAAAGGAGTCTGAGGAAAACCTTTCTTCAGAAAGGTTTCCCTCAGTAGTCTCCCGCAGTCCGTAAGATAAATTATCGTTTATAGCAATACACAATCGAATTGGGATATTGCAACAAAGCGGTACGCATTTCTGTGTACCGCCTCAGTCTGTCTCAAAACCCCATATTCCATTACGGATATGGGGTGAATTTATACC
>NZ_CAMHRZ010000148.1 GCF_946187255.1 uncultured Ruminococcus sp. | reverse complement strand
TCTGCCCCTCAAACTTCCCGCAAGCCTTTCGCGAAAGGCTTGACCCAAAGCTCTTTTCGCACACAGCTTTGTTGCGCTTACCTTACTCAGTCTGCGTCAAAGTTTCTTGTGCTTTCATCTACGCTATCCTAAGCGCAGCGCACTCCCCGCCCTCACCCATAATTATGAATTATGAATTATGAATTATGAATTGATATAGTGGCAATGACCGGCGACCCAAAAAGTTCTTCAATAATGACATCCCCCATCTTCACAGGCAGATGTACCTCCGCCGCCTTGATCGCTGCGGTGCATTCAAAGATCTTGTCTTTCGGTATTGGTTTCGCCGTCTTCACAGGCACAGGCACACCCTCTGCGGAGATAACGGTGGTAGTCACTGTGCGGGTGGGCGCAGTCATCTCGCTATGAGCGTATATCTCCCCGCGCTTGCAGGCATTGCCGCTGACTGACACCACCTTGCCGTCTTCCATCTCAACGGTCAGCTCGCACCCCATAGGGCAGTTTATACAGGTGAGTATCTTCGTCATGGCTCACACCTCCTCTATGCTGACGGTGATATCATCGGACGTTCCCGCCAGCTTGTCCTGCTTTATGATGATATCCAGCATCTCGCTGGGCACGAGGATACGGCTCTTTCGCCGCAGAAGCTCGTTCTCCCCCGATTTTATAACTATAGCACAGTCCTTGAATACTCCCGTCACCCTGAACCTGATGTGTACGTCGCACAGCAGGTCGTCGGTGTGAATCTCCGAAGGTACGGTGTAGCGCACGCCGTTCTGCGGGATGACCTTGACAGCGGTGCTGTCGTCCGCCTTGCAGCCCTTTGAGATGTACGCCGCCGCGCTTTCGCCCGCACGCGCCGATTCTTCGGAAACAAAATCCACCAGGTCGTGGACATGGAGCACGTTGCCGCAGGCGAAAACGCCGTCGATGCTTGTCTCCAGCCCCTCGTCAACGATAGGTCCGTTGGTGCGGGGGTCGATATCTATACCGCAATTTTTGGAAAGCTCATTCTCGGGGATAAGTCCGCAGCTGAGCAGCAGGGTGTCGCAGGGGTAGAACTGTTCTGTGCCCGCGATCGGGGCGTTTTTGCTGTCCACCTGTGCGATGACAACGCCCTCCAGCTTTTCCTTGCCCTTTATATCGATGACGGTATGGCTGAGCAGCAGGGGGATGTCGTAGTCCTCCAGGCACTGGACGATATTTCTTTTAAGTCCGCTGGAATAGGGCATAAGCTCCGCAACAGCGGCAACATGAGCGCCTTCCAGCGTCATTCTTCTTGCCATGATGAGCCCGATATCGCCCGAACCCAGTATAACCACTTCCCTGCCGGGAACATAGCCCTCACAGTTGACCAGTTTTTGCGCTGTACCTGCGGTATACACGCCCTGCGGACGATAGCCGGGGATATTCAGCGCACCTCTCGGGCGCTCACGGCAGCCCATTGCGAGTATCACAGCCTTTGCGCGTACTTCCTCCACGCCCCTGCCGCGATTGAGGATGGTGACCACCCTGTCCTTTGAGATATCCAGCACCATAGTGTCCGTTTCCACAGGGATATCCATTTCACGCACACGGTCGGCGTATCTCTCGGCGTACTCGGGACCTGTCAGTTCCTCCTTGAAGGTGTGCAGACCGAAGCCGTTGTGTATGCACTGGTTGAGTATTCCGCCCATGCGGCTGTCGCGCTCGAATATAACGATATTCTCCACACCCTTGTTGCGGGCAGCGATGGCAGCAGCCATTCCTGCGGGGCCTCCGCCCACGATAGCAAGATCTATTTCACGCATCAGTCCTTCTCCCCCTTTCTGCCGTTCTTTCTCACTTCACCGATGCCGCAGCCCAGTTTTTCGGACAGCAGCATTATAGTCCTCGGCGAACAGAAACCCGCCTGACAGCGACCCATTCCCGCTCTTGTGCGGCGCTTTACGCCGTCCAGTGTGGTCGCACCCAGAGGACGTTCGATGGCATCCAGTATCTCGCCTTCGGTGATAGTCTCACAGCGGCAGACTATATTGCCGTATTCGGGCTTTTCCTTTATCAGCGCGTTCTGTTCTTCTCTTGAAAGTTCGGCAAAATGAACCACGCCCCTGCGGGTGTCCTTGTAGTCGGCTTTCGGTTTCAAGTCCATAAATTCGGACAGCATTTCCCGCATATATTCGGCAATTGCGGGGGCGCTGGTCAGTCCCGGAGACTCGATGCCCGCCGCATTGAAGAAGCCCTCAACAGGCTGATCTATTATGAAATCATGGGTGTCGCCCACCGCACGAAGCCCTGTAAAGGCGGTTATCACCTTGTTGAAAGGCAGCCCCTCCACCGAAAGTGAGCCCTTTGCACGCACTTCGGCAAGCCCTGCGGAGGTCGTGGCGGTATTCTCCTTGTCGTCGATATTCTCCGCAGTGGGACCCACCAGCAGATTGCCGTGTACGGTGGGAGTGACCAGTATGCCCTTGCCCATTTTGGTAGGCAGCTGGAAAATGGTATGCTTCACTATGCCGCCCGCTTCCTTATCAAGCAGCATATACTCGCCTTTTCGCGGGGTGATGGTGAAGCTGTCCGCCCCCACCATCGCGCTTATCTTATCCGCGTATACTCCCGCGCAGTTGAACACCGCCCTGCTTTCAAAAGTGCCCTTGTCGGTCACGACCTTGTAGCCGCCGTCGGTATTCTCAATGGCGGTGACTTCCGTTCCAAGGCGGAACTCCGCGCCGTTTTCAAAAGCGTTCTCCGCGAAAGCCAGGGTCATCTCAAAGGGACATACTATGCCCGAAGTGGGCGCATACAGCGCAAACTTCACCTCTGCGGAAAGCTGCGGTTCACGCTCGCGCGCCTGTTCCCCCGTGAGTATCTCCAGACCCGCAACGCCGTTCTTCTCGCCCTTTGCTTTCAGCTTTTCAAGTTCGGGCAGCTGGGCTTCGTCAAAGCAAAGCACCATAGCACCGTTGTTCTTGAATGCAAAATCCAGTTTTTTGTACAGTTCGTGTATCATCTCGTTGCCGCGGACGTTGAGTCTCGCTTTCAGCGTACCCGGCTCCGCATCAAAGCCCGCATGGACGATGGCGCTGTTTGCCTTGCTGGTACCCTCGCACACGTCGCTCTCCTTTTCGATGACACATACGCTGAGCTCGTACTTTGAAAGCTCCGCAGCAGCCGCGCAGCCTGTTACACCGCCGCCAATGATGACTACATCATACATTATTATCACCTGCTCTTCGTAAATTCTTGTTAAATAATAAACAATTCTATCCATTGTTTCTATTTAAATTGTATCATATTTGCATGAATATGTCAAGAAGAATATGAGCCACCACTTTTTGTACATATACACGATGTTTAATTGTGAGATACAGATAACCGATGCAATATTATAATGGTATATTTATACAATGGATTTGAGAGCTGTTCTCAAATGTTAATAAAATGTAAAACAATATGAAAGCTGTTGACAGGGCGGGCGGGGTGTGCTATAATACAAAATTGAAATTTACTCTCAAAATTCGCAAAGGAGGTATGCTCGTGGCAAAGTATAATACAGTCCAGCGGGAGGAACTGCTGGATTTTATGGGCAGACACAAGACTTCCGCGTTCACCGTGAAGGAGATAGCAGACCTGATGAAGTCGGATGACGCCATACCCAAGCCCCCGGGTGAAAGCACGGTGTACCGACTTATAAAGGAACTGGTGGAGAGCGGCGAGGTCAAGCGCACCGTTCGCGGCAACAGCAGGACATTCGTATACCAGCTGACCGACGGCGAGAGCTGCCACCATCACCTGCACATGAAATGCGTCTCCTGCGGAAAATTATACCACATGGATGACGATGCCAGCCGTGAGCTGGTGGAGCGCATATTGCAGGCTGACAGCTTCGAGATAGACTCAAGCGCGGTGCTTCCGGGCAAGTGCGGCGGCTGTCGGGGGAACAACACATGATGCGCAGGTTTTGGCAGAACTACTCTCTCGTGACCGAGGGCGGCGCTTTTTGACAGATGGGATGCTGTACAAATATACGGACAGTATCGTATCAGACGGAGGTTATTCAATGAAATTTAAAGGTATAGCAAGTATAATGGTATGTGCGGCAATGCTGGGGCTCACCGCCTGCGGCAGTGTTGTCAGCGCGGATAACAACGATCTCGCCAACAGCAGAGACAACGGCAAGCTGAAAGTGGTATGCACCAGCTTTTCGGGATATGACTGGACAAAGGAGATATTGGGCAGCCGTGCGGACAATGCGGAAGTCACCTATCTTCTCGACAACGGTGCCGACCTGCACAGCTATCAGCCATCTGCGGCGGACATGGTGAGGATATCGGGCTGTGATGTGTTCATATATGTGGGCGGCGAAAGCGAAGGCTGGGCTGAGGATGCGCTGAAAGAAGCATCCAACAAGGACATGAAGATAGTAAAATTCATGGACACCGAAGGTCTTGATACCAAGGAAGAGGAAGTCAAGGAAGGTATGCAGGCTGAGGAAGAAGAGGGCGA
The DNA here is from genome assembly GCF_946187255.1 of uncultured Ruminococcus sp. Taxonomy (GTDB): domain Bacteria; phylum Bacillota; class Clostridia; order Oscillospirales; family Ruminococcaceae; genus Hominimerdicola. The sequence continues at coordinate 4,036 of NZ_CAMHRZ010000148.1, read as the reverse complement.
GGGCGAAGAAGAGCCCGAGTACGACGAGCACGTCTGGCTGTCGGTGAAGAACGCGGAGATACTCTGCGGCGAGATAGCCGATACTCTTTCGGAAGCAGACCCCGACGGCGCTGAGGAATACAAGGCAAACTGCGAAGCCTACACCGCAAAGCTGGATGAGCTTGACGGCAAATTCGCAGAGGTGGCAGATAATGCCAAAAACAAGACAGTTATCTTCGGTGACAGGTTCCCTTTCAGATACCTGTGCGACGACTACGGTATAGATTACTACGCGGCTTTTGTGGGCTGTTCGGCGGAGACAGAGGCTTCCTTTGAAACGGTGGCTTTCCTCGCAAAGAAGACGGATGAGGTGGGTGCGAAGACCCTTTTCACCATCGAGAATTCCGACGGAAAGATAGCGCAGGCCATCATCAGCAATACAGAGAACAAGGATCAGAAAGTGGCTGTGCTCAACTCTTTGCAGTCGGTGGATGCTGAGCATATCAGCAGCGGCACCAGCTATATCTCGCTGATGGAGGAAAACTGCGAAACACTCAAAACAGCCTTAGATTGATATATGACAACGGAGAACTTCAAATGGGCAAGCAGATAGAATGTAAAAACTGCACACTGGGCTATGAGGGCGTACCTGTGACGGAGGGCATCAGCTTTACCGTGAACAGCGGCGATTATCTGTGCATACTGGGCGAGAACGGTTCGGGAAAAAGCACGCTGATAAAGGCGCTGCTGGGACTTCGCCCCGTGATGAGCGGTGAATTGCAGTGGATAGAATCAAAGCAGGGGGAGATAGGCTATCTTCCTCAGCAGACGGTGGTACAGAGGGACTTCCCCGCTTCCGTGAAAGAGATAGTGCGTTCGGGGTGCCTTGCGAAGTTCGGATTTCACCCGTTCTACCGCAGGGAGGAAAAGGAACTTGCGGACAAGACTATGGAACAGCTGGGTATCAAGGATCTGGAGGATCACTGCTACCGCGAGCTTTCGGGCGGACAGCAGCAGAGGGTGCTTCTGGCGAGGGCGCTGTGTGCGGCGGGCAGGATATTACTGCTGGACGAGCCTGTTACGGGACTTGACCCGAAGGCGCAGAACGACCTTTACGAGCTGATCTCAAAGCTGAACAAGGAGGGGCTCACGATAATAATGGTGTCCCATGACATACACGCGGCGGTGAGGTACGCCACCCATGTGCTCCACATAGGCAGCAAAAAACAGCTGTTCTACGGCACAAAAGAGGACTATGTGGGCAGCAGGCTGGGACAGAGCTTCATAATGTCGGAGGAGGAGGAAGAAGACCATGAGTGAGCTTGTTGAGACACTTCAATACTATTTTACCTTCCCTTTCGTGAAGTACGCCATGATCGTGGGACTGCTGATAGCGCTGTGCTCCTCGCTGCTGGGAGTGACGCTGGTGCTCAAAAGGTTCTCTTTCATCGGTGACGGTCTGTCACACGTTGCTTTCGGGGCGATGGCGGTATCCACTGTGCTTTCGGTGAGCCTGAAACAGATGTCGGGCGGCGAGAGCCGCTTTGCAAAACTGCTGGAAGACACCAACGGCATGATAATAATAATCCCCCTGACGCTGCTGGCGGCGGTGCTGCTGCTGCGGACGGGGCAGAACACTAAGATAAAAGGCGATGCGGCGATCGCCATGATATCGGTGGGAGCGCTGGCGATAGGCTATATGCTGATAAACCTGTTCTCGGCTTCGGCAAATGTGTCGGGAGATGTTTGCAGCACGCTTTTCGGTTCCACATCCATACTCACACTGACTGTCGAAGAAGTGTGGCTGTGCGCCGCAATGGCGGTGATAGTGCTGGCGGTGTTCATAATATTCTACAACCGCATATTCTCCGTGACCTTTGATGAGAGCTTCGCAAAGGCAAGCGGCATAAAGTCGGACAGCTACAACCTGCTGATCGCGGTGATAACGGCGCTTATCATAGTGCTGGCGATGAATTTAGTCGGCTCGCTGCTGATCTCGGCGCTGATAATATTCCCGTCCCTTTCCGCGATGAGGGTATTCAAGAGCTTCAAAGGCGTTATACTCTGCTCGTCGGTGATATCTGTGGTGTGTGCGGGTATCGGCATAATCGCTTCGATACTCTTCTCCACGCCTGTGGGTTCAACGATAGTTACGGCGGATATAGCAGTATTTTTCATATTCTGCGGCGTTGCCGCGATATGCAGGAGGAATTGAGATGAACAAAAAGTTATTCGCGCTCGCGCTGGCTGCTGTGATGCTTTCGGGCTGCGGAGATACTTCAAAGGTGGATAAGCTGATAGAGCAGAATTCCGAAAACGATGTGACACTCAGCCCCACAGACGAAGCTGTGGCAGCGGAGGCAGAAAAAGCCGTTGCGGATCAGCAGGACAGTCTTGACTATCTTAAACAGGACTACACCCTTGACAGCAACGCCTCACAGCCGCCCCTGCAGCTGGAGCCCCCCGATGAAAAAACGCTGGTGAACGGCGATATCGACTTAGACCTCACGGGACTGGATGCGAATATGCTTTATGCACAGATATATGCCATGACTTCGGAGCCCGAGAATTACGTCGGCAAAAAGGTGCGTGTCAAAGGCACCTTCAACTACATGAAGGACAATAAGACCGACAACGAGTACTTTGCGGTATTCATCGCAGATGCTGCCGCCTGCTGTCAGCAGGGACTGGAATTCCGCCGCAGCGGAGAGTTCACCTACCCCGACGACTACCCCGCGATCGATGCGCCCATAACCGTGACGGGCATATTCAACACCTATCAGGAGGGCTTATACACCTACTGCGAGATCAAGGACGCAGACCTCGAAACGATGTAGGCACTTGATAAGATGCAAAAAAGCCGTATGACAAAAAATGTCATGCGGCTTTTATCATGCGCCCGCTCAGCGGCAGGCGTAGCTGTATATAACGATGCGTCCTGTTTCGGGATACGCGGCTATCGCACTTGTGCTCGCCCCCGCGCCTTCGTATGAATCATAGTACAATATGGTATAGTCATTTATATCATCATCTATCACATATTTTAAGCTGTCGACAGGAAAACCGATATATTCTCCGCTGTCATCGTGCATATCCGCAGTCTCGGATACTTTCATGCCCGTAAAGTCAAGATCTTCGTGATAGCCCACCACCTTGCCGGGAGTCTTATTGTTCACTTCCTCAACGAACTCATCATAGGCTGCACCATGCAGGGTAAAGGCTTCCCAGGAGCTCCCGCCGACAGCGTAATTGTGGCATATAAACCTGAAATCCTCAGCTCCGTCGGGGATACCGTCCGAATATGATCTCGCCCTGGCCCGTTTGACGAATTCTTTATAGGATGTGCCGCGGAAAGTCCCGAAACTCCTGCCGTAATGCACATAGAGGGCAAAGGCGACGATGCCGCACACCACAAGTATAACCGCCTTAACGGCGGACATAGGCTTTTTCGGCAGCGGTCTCCCGTATTGATCGTACATTTGCTGCGCTGACATATTTACATTTTCATCCATACCGATCCTCCTCAGCAGATATGAGCTGTCCGATAATGATTATAGCATAATGTCTGCTTTGTGTCAAATATCCCCCGCAGATCATTCGGCGCAAAAACAACGGCGCAGCCGAATTTAACGACCGCACCGATGTTTCGTGGTAATTTGAATTGTATCAGGTGGTTTAATTCTTCAGCCGTAGGAGGAACGGCAACCCCAAACTGTTAAATCTTCTACAAAATAGCTTAATTTTGCTTTAGATTTCCCAACCCTTTTACTAATAGTTATTATAGCACAACTTATTAATTATTGCAATAGGCAAACAGCCCTATTTGTTGAATTTTTTTGAGCTTTATTTATAATTTTCGTTTAATTGTTGTAATCTTATAATCAAATGCTATGAATACGGTCACTTTCGGGCGTAAAAAGTGCCTGAGAACGCATATTCTGCAAACATTTGTTCTTAAAACAGCACAAAAAAAGAAAGTCCGATGACCGAACTTTCTTTCAGTGCAGGTAAGAAGACTTGAACTTCCACGACCTTGCGATCACTAGCACCTGAAGCT
>NZ_CAMHRZ010000147.1 GCF_946187255.1 uncultured Ruminococcus sp. | reverse complement strand
AAGGCTATATCCTTAGCCACCGTTTCCTCGAACAGCTGATATTCGGGATACTGGAACACCAGCCCCACCTTGAACCTCACGGGTCTCAGCTTCGCCTTGTCGTCCCAAAGGCGCTCGCCGTCTATATATACGCTGCCCTCAGTAGGTCTGAGCAGCCCGTTGAAATGCTGTATCAGCGTGGATTTTCCCGAGCCCGTATGCCCGATTATCCCCGCAAAGTCGCCCTTTTCGATCTCCAGATCCACATGATCCACCGCTACCTTGCGAAAGGGCGTTCCCTCACCGTAAACATAGGTGAGTCCTTCTGTTTTGATTATTGCCATTTTACATTTTCCTTACATCAGGGTATTTTGTCTTTGCTTTAATTCCCTTTTCATCAGCACGAAGCCCGCTGTGTTCCACAGGGGCAGCAGGCTCAGGAACCCGAAGGCTGCCGCCTTGCCCTTTGTGAATACTCCGCACTTTGCCAGCCGCACCGATGACGATATTCCCATTACTGCGGATATCAGCCAGTAGGTCATCCCCGCTGTGCTCAGTGAAGTCACAATAAGTATCAGATAACCGTTCATCGTTATCAGCAGACTGAGCAGGGGTATCAGTGCGATGCCCAGTGTCAGTATCGCGCATATCAGCAGCAGCAGCGGATTTACCATTATGACCGATGCTTCCAGCTCATCCAGATAGGGTACTATACCCGCAGCCATGCCCGCCAGTGACATCACCATGAACACCACAGCAGCCGTTCCCAGCCATAACGAACGCTCAACGCACATCAGCGAGTGTTTTTCACCCACATATATCTGCTGAACGGGCCTCCGCACCAGCGCCTGTATCATGTATATGATATTCACCGTACACGGCACCAGACATATCATCGCCAGTACTATCCTTATCACTATGCCCGCCTTTGACATATTCCCGAATACCAGTTCCAGGTTTTCGTCATTGCCGTTAACTTCCCAGTTTATTATCTTCATCGCCGCCGCCACGAACAGCCTTGCCAGTTCCATACAGTAAAGCCCCGCCGATATCCCCAGCGAGAAAACCGTGGCTGTCCCCGCGAACTTCTTTGTTATATCCAGCTTTTTCGTCCTCTCCAGCACCATCATCAGCACCGAGAACAAGGTAAGCACTATCGTCAGTATCATGTCATTTCTCCCGAACCGCCGTCAGTCACAAAATCGTCGCATATATGTATACGCCCAAGGGTGTACACTTTACAGCTGACTATACCATCCATACACTTTATGTACCGAAAGGACCTGACCGTCTTTCCGCCGCCGATATCTTTGCCATACTCAGGTATTCTTCAAAAACGGTCTTCATTCTGCCAGCAGCTCCGCCAGCTTTGCCACACATTCGTCCTCGTCTATTATCTCTGTGGAGATGTCAAAGCCCGCTTTCTGCAATTCCCAGGCAAGCTCCGTCACCTGCGGCACATCCAGCCCCAGCTCCTTCATCTTCTCCACCTGTGAGAATATCTTCCGCGGCACGTCGTCCATGACCACCTCGCCGCCGTCTATCACCACTACCCTGTCCGCCTGCGCGGCTTCTTCCATGTAGTGGGTTATAAGCACTATCGTCACCCCCTGAGAGTTGAGCAGCTTTATGGTCTTCATGACCTCTGCCCTGCCCTTCGGGTCAAGCATCGCCGTCGGCTCGTCCAGCAGTATGCAGTCGGGGCTCATGGCGATTATGCCCGCAATGGCTACCCTCTGCTTCTGTCCGCCCGACAGCTTGTGGGGCGCATGAAGGCGGTACTCGTACATACCCACCGTTTTCAGCGCTTCGTCCACACGCCTGCGTATCTCTTTTGGCTCAACGCCCATATTTTCCAGCGCGAACGCCACATCTTCCTCGACTATCGTCGCAACTATCTGATTGTCGGGGTTCTGGAACACCATACCCACCCGCTGTCTTATGGGCAGGAGATTGTCCTCGTCTATCGTATCCATGCCTGCCACGAACACGCCGCCCTCTTCGGGCAGATTTATTGCATTTATACACTTGGCAAGTGTGCTTTTTCCCGAGCCGTTATGACCCAGCACCGCCAGAAATTCGCCTTTTTTTATATTCAGCGTAACGCCTTTGAGCACCTCCGTCTTTACGGGAGGATCCTCCAGGTCGTTTATATATGAAAACCGAAGATCTTTGATCTCGATGTAATTTTCGCTCATAATTATTCCCTTACTCACTCATGCGGGCATCCCTGCGGGGACACATTCCGTGCCCCGCCTGCCCGCGGACACTTAGTCTTTCTTATCGTCCTTCTTGGCGTCCATCACCTTTTCGATGACCTTGCCCGCTGCATCCTTGGCTTTTTCAAGGTTCTCCTTGGTAGCCATCTTCTCGATATTCGCAACAGTAGCTACCTTCTTGACTTCCTTCTTCACGCCGTCCTTGACAGCCTTGGGTGCGGGTATCTTGTCCGCTACGGTATCAACTACCTTGTCTACTGTCTTGGCGATGCTGTCTCCGCCAACTGCCTTTGTGATGTCCTTTACGTCCATGTGTTTGTCCTCCTTTGCATATATATGAAAAGCGTTTTCGCTTTTTCATTCGTCCTCATCAGCCTGCGCTTCCATGTCCATGACGTACTCCGTCCACTCCTCGGTCTGTTTGTAAGATACCAGCAGATTGTTCAGATACTCCGTGTTAGTGACCTCGTCATGCACATACATCTCGCAGTTTATGCCGGCTTTGGTCAATGCATCGTTTATGGCAAGAACTTTCTTTATCTCATCAGCCCTGTAAAGATCACCCGAATAAACGAACTCCCCCGCTCCGATGCGCCGCTTTATCTCAGACATAGATACATCCTCGTAAGCCCGCACCGCCTTAGCGACAGCCGCTGAAAACCTGTCAGCCTTTATACCGACTTTAGCATCCATAAGATATCACCGTCCCGTAAAAAACGTAATATGTCATTTTTCAGATCAGACATAGGATCGCTAGAATAATACATACAGCAGATGCGATAAAAAATCCGATCGCTTTCTTCCTGTTTTCTTTTACCGATCTTAATAAAATAATATCGCATATAAAAGTAATACCCAAACAAACAATAGCTAAGTATTTCATGTATACACCTCAATTTGCCAACAACTCATGACCGATAAACAAAACTCGCGCCCCCGCCACAATTATGAATTATGAATTAATGAGACCATATCGCTGTTGAGCCGCAGGGCAGTACACCCTTTGTGGCTTCAACGGGGAGACCTATCTCGTCCGCAGTGACACTGCCGCCGCGTTCGGTGGTCAGCACATCGCCCAGTATATACGCCATGACCGACGGTGAGAGCCCTGTGGTGTAGCTGTTTAACAGGAAGAACAGCGGCTTGTCGCTGAGTACCCCCGCACAGGTCTTCACAAGATCGTATATGCAGTCCTCCAGCTTCCATACCTCGCCGCCGGGTCCTCTGCCGTAGCTGGGCGGGTCCATAACTATACCGTCGTAGAAATTCCCACGCCTTATCTCACGCTTCACGAACTTCTCGCAGTCGTCCACCAGCCAGCGTATGGGCTTGTCCGAAAGCCCCGATGCCGCCGCATTGTCTCTCGCCCACTGCACCATGCCCTTTGAAGCATCAACGTGGGATACACTTGCGCCCGCAGCCGCACACGCAAGAGTAGCGCCGCCCGTGTAGGCAAACAGGTTCAGCACTTTTACAGGTCTGCCCGCATTCCTTATCTTCTCAGCCATGAAGTCCCAGTTTACCGCCTGCTCGGGGAAAAGCCCCGTGTGCTTGAATCCTGTGGGTCTTTTCCGCCTGCTCGGGGAAAAGCCCCGTGTGCTTGAATCCTGTGGGTCTTATCACAAAGGTCAGCTCCCTGTACTTTATGTTCCAGCTCTCGGGCAGCTTCCTGCGGTATTCCCATTCGCCGCCCCCCTTTGAGGAACGGTGATACACCGCATCCGCCTTATCCCACATATCGCTGCGCTTCGGGCTCTTCCAGATTATCTGCGGGTCGGGTCTCACAAGTACCTTGCCGCCCCAGCTTTCCAGCTTGTCGCCGTCTGTGGTATCAAGTATACGGTAGTCCTTCCAGTTTTCTGCAATTCTCATAAGTAATTTCCTTTGCTTTGTTTTTTAGTCGTACCAGGAATGATCCGACGTTATACTTATCTTATACTTCATATTCGAGCCGTCCCTGATATGTTTTTTTATCAGGGCTTCGATCTTGTTTGCGCATTCAGCCTCGTTATCCGCCGAAAACCAGTATATGTCATTATCCTCAGTATCATAGGCACAGTCTGTACAGTCAAGGCTCAGCCCGGCGATATTTTTTATCAGGAATTCACAGGCTTCTTCCGTTATGCCCAGCTCGCCCTCAACGTCAAGTACGCCGCAGCCGTAGTCAAAAAAATGCACTTTTATCATTTATTCTCACCCGCATATCGATCGTTTCTTTTCGTGAACAGCGCTATGACAAAATATATCAGCACCGCGATCCCCGGTATATATGCCCACCATCTTACATCGAAGGCTGTCTCCCATATCAGCAGGAAAGCGTCAAGCCCGCGTTCGGTGCGTCCCAGCATATACGTCCCCGCAATGGCAAAAAACAAACTGCACAGCAGCGTCAGCACCCAGGGAGCCGCCGTCACTGTTATCACCAGCATTTTCGCGTAGGGGTCGCCCTTATTTTTCATACGGACTATCCTCCGTCAGTATCGCTGTCGCTTTCATGTACTTTTCCAGCCTTGTCCTGTCCTTATCCGTCATGGGTTCGGCAAAGCGCGTCACATCGCTGTTGTGCGCAAGATCAGCCAGCTTTACCTCCCGCGCTATCGGGTCGGTCTTTATCCTTGCCACATATTCAAGATAGGGCTCATCATCGTCATGGGTCAGCATAAGCACCGCCTGCACCACCCTCTCGCTGATGCCTGCTGCCAGCAGGTCATCCGCTGTTACATCCGTATCCTCGATAACATCGTGGAGAAGTGCCGCCGCACAGCTTTCCTCATTGGTCATCTGTTCGGCAACGTGCCAGGGATGGAACACATAAGGCACACCGCTCTTGTCCACCTGCGCGGCGTGAGCTTTATACATTATGTTTATCGCTTTTCTCGTCATATCTGTGTATATCATATCAATACCTTTCTATACCTGTAAAGGAAATGTCTCACCTCTACCAGCAGCTTTTCCTCACTGACACATTTTTCCAGCAGGAAACCTTCTTCGCAGGGCACCGAATGCACTTCCATCCAGTCCATCCAGTCCGAGAACCCGCACTGCTCCATAGCAGGACACATATCCGCACCGTCGCGCTTTCTCGTCACCCTCAGCAGGAAATCCTTATCCCTGCTTTCAGCGCACACCTCAAAGAACTCCACCACCGTGATATAATCCATCGTGCTCAGCACATTTTCCTTAGCTGTCTGTATGAACCGCTGTATTATACTGCCCTCACGGACGGTCTTTTCAGCCTCATCAAAGGTGAACCACTTAGCTTCCAGCAGTTCATCGGAGATATGACACTCCTTCTTCTTCACCTTTGCCACCATACCCAGCATCAGCTGGTCGCGCTCCTCATAGAACACGCTGTCGATATATCTCACGCTTTCGGCGGAAAGACCTGTTTCCTCCAGCACTTCACGTTCGGCAGCCTGTTCGGGAGTTTCATCCACCTTCATATATCCCGCCACGCCCACGAACCTTGAAGTATCGCCGTAGCTCTGCCTTATCAGCAGCACCTCATTTTCCTCATTCACCACCACGTTGAGCACGCAGGTGGAAAACATATCGAACAGAGGTCTGTTGCACCCCTCACAGAAGGGTGTCAGTCCCTCGTCACCTATTTCCCTCAGCACCGTCTTTTTACCGCATTCGGGACAATACTCAAATCTCATCTCATCACCATTTCTAATGGGGGCGGAGCCCCCATGCCCCCACGCAGGACTTTCGCGCCTGAAACCACCTTGACGCTTCGTTCGCTATTATCTTAATGGGGGACGGAGCCCCCATACCCCCTGCGCCGAAACCCTCACGCCTGGAACCACCTTGACGCTTCGTTCGCTCTCCGCTCGTTTCTCGCTTCGGCTCACTACGGTCAAGTAGGCGTTCGGGCTTTCGGCTGTTTGCCATTCTTTTTTAGTTTTGTTTTGGCACAATTTGCCATGTTACCCTAAGAACTGCAAACCTTCGCCACGCACCACAATTATGAATTATGCATTATGAATTATGAATTAATAAAAGGTTTTTTTCTGCGGGCAGTCCGCCGATGTTACACAGTACCAGGTGTTCCCACCTGTCCTTTATCGACCTGCCGCTGTATATCTTCGCTGTCAGCAGTTCCTCTGCCGTCATAAACTCACAGCCGTCGGGTATATCGCATACTCCCGCCCAGTAGGGCTTTTCATATCCCCCGACATATCCGATCATGTGATCCGTTTCGTCGGGGTCGTCGTCAAAATAGAAGTTCGTTTCTTCCACATTGTATCTGTCCGGGTTTTCAAAGAGATACAGGAACGTTTCAAACTTCACGCTCATATCCCCCGTTGTCCTCACAGGAAATACCCCAGATTGATCCTGACCTCTCTGCGCTTTATATCATCATTGGTATAACAGCAGGTGTCAAAACCGATAAGCTCAAAGCCCTGATGCAGATAGAACCCTATGGCATTGGTATTGCAGGTCTGCGTTTCAAGTATTATCGCCCTTCGCTTCTGCTCCGCCGCTCTTTTCTTGGCTATATCCATCAGCCTTTTGCCTATGCCCTGTCCGCGATACTCCTTATCTATCCACAGTTCATCGACTACCAGCCTGTTTGACCATTCCTCTGTGCTTATCTCTATGCAGGCGAGCAGGCTGCTACCGTCCTCAGAGATGATGCCGTAAGCCTCTGCCTTTTCCCTGTATACCTGATACAGCTTGTCGGGATATCCCCATTCGTCGGGAGTATGTACTATCTTCGGTACAGCGGGCTTTTTCACCAGCCTTACAGTACAGCCCTCACTGTCCAGCGGCACCAGCTCCATATCGTAGTAGTCATCGCTCTGTGTGCCAATGGGGAGTACATAGTCCTTCCACTTCTCCTTTGGAAGAAGCACTATCTCTCTTTCCATTTGTGTTCCTTTCTTCTGTCTGTTTTCTATATCACATCTTTTTTACAAGTTCCGCGATGCTGTTGGCGTAATCTGTGATCACATCTATATCCTTGCCCTCTATCATCACTCTCACCAGCGGTTCGGTGCCCGATTCTCTCACGAGTATCCTGCCGTCGCCGCCCAGCTTTTCCTCATACATCTTTATCGCGTCGGTTATCTCGGGAACAGTCTCCCACATACCCTTTTTATCAGCGGTGATCTTCACATTCACCAGCACCTGAGGATAGCACTCCATAACAGCAGCCAGCTCGCTTGCCTTTTTGCCTGTTTTTGCCATTATCTCCAGGAACATAGCGCCTGTCATCTCGCCGTCGCCCGTGTTGGCGTGATCGAGGAGTATGATATGACCCGACTGCTCGCCGCCTATATTATATCCGCTCTTCTGCATTTCCTCCAGCACATACCTGTCGCCCACCTTTGTGGTCGCGGTAACTATGCCTTCCTTCTTGGCAAACTTGAAGAAACCTATATTCGACATAACAGTGACTACACAGCAGTCGCCTTTCAGCGTACCCTCCGCTTTCATATACTTCGAGAATATCGCCAGCAGCTTGTCGCCGTCGATAAGCTCGCCGTTTTCGTCCACAGCCAGGCATCTGTCAGCATCGCCGTCAAAAGCAAGACCCACATCGCACTTATTCTCAACAACAGCCTTTTTCAGCCCCTCCATGTGGGTCGAGCCGCACTTCTCGTTGATATTGGTACCATCGGGCTTATCATTGGTCATAACTACCTCAGCGCCCAGTCCCTCGAATATCCTCTGTGCGCACACGCTGGAAGAACCGTTTGCGCAGTCAAGGCACACCTTGATGCCTTTCAGTTCAACACTTACGGTACTCATCACATGGTCGGCATAATCCTTGACAGCGTCGCTGTAAACGGTCATTCTGCCCACCTTTGTGCCCTCGCTGAGTTCCTTTTCCATTTCTTCGGGAGTATCGAGTATCAGTGCTTCTATCTCATTCTCCACATTATCGGGCAGCTTGAAGCCCTCGCCCGAGAACAGCTTGATGCCGTTGAACTCCACCGAGTTATGCGAAGCGGATATCATCACGCCCGCATCCGCGTTATACTTCTTTACCAGCATAGCCACAGCCGGTGTAGGCACAACGCCCAGTATCACCGCATCGGCACCCACGGAACATATACCCGCGCAGAGAGCAGCCTCCAGCACATCACCCGATATACGGGTATCCTTACCTATTATCATCTTAGGTCTGTGACCGCAGCCCTTAGCCAGCACCAAAGCAGCCGCCTTACCTATCTGTGTAGCTCTCTCAACTGTCAGCTCGGTGATAGCCACTCCTCTTGCACCGTCTGTTCCAAATAATCTTCCCATTTTCCTCTTCTCCTTTATTTAGAATGGGGGTCCCCCCCATGCCCCCACATCAGCTTTGCTGATGTTGGCTTCGGCTGCGCTCCCGACAAAATTGGAAAATTT
>NZ_CAMHRZ010000146.1 GCF_946187255.1 uncultured Ruminococcus sp. | reverse complement strand
CCGCGCTGGCAACAAGCGCCGTGTCAAACAAGGATATGCCTGCACCGAGATTTGCGGGAACAGTGCCCGAAACCATCAGCAGTGCCATCATTCCTGCGATCATCCTCTTGGTATTTTTCTTAGTGTTTTCTGTCATTATCATTCACCTTGCCTTTCTGTTATCTTGTCGTACCTGATACGTTCGCGGCATACACCGCTGCATTCGGACGTTTCAAATTACCCATTCCGATTTCCTCCTTGTTTTAAATATCTTCGGGAGAACGTTCAGCGTGCTCCCCTAATTAGTTAATTTTTTATATCTTTACCTGTCTGTCACTCTATGTTTACAACTATATCACAATCTCAATGGGTTGTCAACAGTTACTGATTAATTTTAATGTTTTTCGTGCTTTATATACAAATGCAGGAGCGCTGATATGTTCATTATGAAAAAACAGGCATTAAAATGACTGCCGAACATTCCCCCGAATAATAATTTTGTGAATTAGTAACAAAAACCCTTTACAATTAAATTAATATGTGGTATAATATCAGTCAGAGATCAGCTTTTAAAGTCAGGAGGTGGAGCGGTTGAAACTGTTCGGCAAACAAGGCTTTGTGATAACTGCGGCGCTTATCCCCGTTATCATAATGGCAGTGGTGTTCTTCGGCACTGTGTCCCGCAAAGAGCAAAGCAATACACCCCCGCCCGCTGCCTGCGACCTGACGGAAGGATGGTACGGCGAGGACGGCAGTGAGATCGACTCACAGCATCTCCCCAAAGGCAGAGTGGTGATGAGCCACAGCCTTGAAGATATGGACACAAAGGGCAGGGATATATGCTTCAAAGCCAAAAACACAAACATCCGCGTGCTGTTTGACGGCGAGCTTGTCTATGAATACATCTACTCCCCCGTAAGCCCCATCTTCGGCAAGTCCTACGGCACAAGGGTGGTGATAGTGCCCATACATAACAATTCTTCACAGGTCACACTGGAACTGGAGCCGCTTTACGAGAATGTGGCGGCAAGTGTGCTTCTGATAAAGGCGGACAGTTCGGCGGTATACCTCAACGACCTCTACCAGCGGGAACTTCCGGGATTTTCCATGTGCCTGCTGATATACATCAGCGGCGTGCTGATGATGTTCATCGGTGTGCTGACCACACGCCACAGCCTCAACACGGATATAGATTTCTACTCCCTGGGCGCATTCGCCATGCTGATAGGGGTGTACTCCTCCAACGAGACTTTCATCCTCCAGCTAATCACCGAACGCCCCGAAGTGGTGATGTACTGTGCGGCAGTGGCACTGATGTTCATATCCTACTTTCCCGTGTCCTTTGTGGCGAGCATAACCCACCAGCGCAAGTCCGTGTTCCTGCCCGTACTCTTCGCCCTTAACTACATAAACTTCATCGTGACTACGGTGCTGACGATAATGGGCATAAGCGACGTTCAGCTGATGCTGACCTTCTCCCATGTGAATATCGCACTGGCGCTGTTCATGACATTCTACCTCATGTGGAAGGCTTTGCGCAGGAAAAAGGATAAAAAGGATACCCTCAACATGATGGTGGCGGGTATGTCCGCCGCAATGACAGGCGCAGGCATCGATCTGGCGCGTTACCTGCTCATCACCGACAGGAAACTGAGCAACAGCTTCTTCACCCGCACAGGCGTGCTGATATTCGTGACCATAATGGGCATATACCTTATAAGAGAGAACACCCGTACCGCCGTTGAAAAGGAACGTTCGGCACTGATGGAAAAGCTGGCGTACACCGACGGTCTCACGGGGCTCAGCAACCGCCGCGCATTCCACCGCAAGGAAAACGAGATACGCACAGGCAGTATCGAATGCACCATAGTTCAGCTGGATATCAACGATCTCAAAAAGGTCAACGATGTCTACGGTCACGCTGAGGGCGACAGGCACATCAGGGGCGCTGCGGAGATAATCAGCACTTCCTTCGAGGATACGGGGATATGCTACCGCACAGGCGGTGACGAATTCGTGGTCATCGCACCGGGCTGCACCGAAGAAAAGGTGGGCAAAGTCCTGGAAAAAATGGAAAAGACCATTGCGGGCTACAACGCAAAGAACTCCCCGCCCGTCCCCTTGCAGATAGCCTACGGCAGTGCAGTGTTCACCGCAAAGAACGATATGCTCGAAACCGCCGAACAGCTGGCAGACGAACGAATGTACCAAAAGAAAAAGCAAATGAAAGCACAGATGGCTTTATGAACTCAGACTTACGGACTGCGGAGCCGATTGAGGGAAACCTTTCTGAAGAAAGGTTGTCCCTCAAACTCCTTTCCAAAGACTTTTGCCTCTTTTGGTCGGGGGCAGCGAGGTTTTGTGGGTTTTGTTTGGGGCGGAAGTTCGTCATGTTACGATAGTTAGTCTGCCCCTGCCAAAAAGAAACGAAAGTTTCAGAGAGAAATCCGGGGACAGCTTTTCTTCAAAGAGATTTGCTTCAACAGGCTTCACAGCTCGCAAGGCAGATGTGCATTAACAGCGAGACACGGCTTCATTGGTTTTTTATTTCAATAACTTTCGCGGCATACCCTTTGGTGTGCCGCTTTTTCATGATTTATTTACAAATGGCTTTATTATAATAGTATAAACTAAATTTGCTTTATTTTTGATAGCGTTTTCTGTTAAATTATTTTACGCTTGAAGTTCACGGAATATTGACTTTTTCGGGGGAATATGTTATAATATATAAATAAAACTTGGCTTTATACAGCTGCGGGGAGCTTTGTCGGGCTTTGCGCGGCATTCAAAAGGGTGAAAAGATGAATAAGAAGAACCAAAAAGTCGGGAGCGGTTCAATGCTCGAACGGTCGATGGATATGCTCACCTCCGGCGGAAAACCGCCGCTTTGGCTGTATTTCCTGCTGATGTTCCTGTATCTCGCCTGCACTGTGGTCATCAGCCTTTCGGCGGGCTCTGACATGGTGCTGGACATCATGGGCGACCCTGTGTCGGTATACACGCTGGCAGGCGTATTTTCGGCGCTTTCAAACATATTCATAATATTCATGGTGGTATATTTCCGAAAACTGGGATTTATCTCCGCACTGGTCACACTGGCGATACAGCTGGGAACGGTGCTCATGGGTGTGCTGGTCAAGGGGAACCTCACCAGTCTGCCGGGGGCTTTCGGCGATATATTCACGATGATATCGGTATACATTATCTACAGCAACAACATGAAGATAGAGCGCTATCAGGCGCGTCTTTGCGATCAGGCAGCCACTGACAGGCTGACGGGTCTGCCGAACAGATTTGCTTCCACCGAGATGGTAAGTCAGCTGGCGAAGGCGGGCAGGAAGTTCACGATAGTGAGTGTGGATCTCAACAATTTCAAGAGCATCAATGATACCTTAGGGCACACAGCGGGCAACGAAGTGCTGACGGAACTTGCCGAACGCTGGGTGAAGACCGTCGAAGAGAGCGGGAATGGGTGCATCGAGATGATAACACGTCAGGGCAGTGACGAGTTCCTGCTGATAATCAACGACAAGGCAAAGGACCCCTTGAAGATCATCGAGAAATACCGCAGTGTGCTGGAGCGCAAAATGACGGTGGACGGCTGTGACATTTTCCTGACGGCGGGCTTTGGCTATGCGGAGTTCCCGACGGACACCGACAATGCGGAAACACTGTTCACCTACGCTGACACTGCGATGTACGAAGCAAAGCAAAGCGGCGTGAGTGTGGTGCGGTTCAGCAGAGATCTTCTCAACAAGAACAATCTCTTGCAGATAGAACAGGATCTCAGGACGGCGCTGGACAACGACACCGTGACCTACTGCTTGCAGCCCCAGTTCGACTGTTCCCACAAACTGCGCGGTTTTGAAGCCCTGGCAAGGCTTACCGACAGCAGCGGCAATCAGCTGCAGCCCTCGGATTTCGTCCCCGTTGCGGAAAAGGTGGGCATCATCGACAAGGTGGACGGCAGTGTGTTCAGGAATTCGGCAAAGTTCGTGGGCGGGCTGATAAAGAAGACGGGTGCTGACATAACCCTCAGCGTTAATATATCGGTAAAGCATCTGATGAAGAACGATTTTCTCGAAGAACTCAGGGATATACTGGAAACTTCGGGCATCCCCGCAGATCATCTGGAGATAGAGATAACCGAGTCCATAATGATCGACTCCCCCGAAAAGGCGGTGCAGTGCATCAGGACGATACGCGACATGGGCATCAAGATAGCCATAGACGATTTCGGCACGGGATATTCATCCCTCAGCTATCTCAGCAACTTCCCCGCCGATATGCTTAAAGTGGACAAATCCTTCATCGACAGGATGAATTCGGGCGACTCCTCCAAGCAGTATGTGGCTGCCATAATCTCCATCGGGCATATCATGCATTTCGATGTGATAACAGAGGGCGTGGAAAAGCCCGATCAGCTGGAAACTCTCCGCAGTATCGGCTGTGACTACATACAGGGCTTCATCTGGGGCAGACCCCTCGCCCCCTCCGAAGCGGAAGAACTGGTAATGGCTTCGCTGTGCGGTTGATTGAGGGAAACTTCGGCAGTTACTATGATAAGCAACAACCGGACGGTACACATTCGTACCGCCCGGCTTTTTATTGGTATATCCTGTTATTTAATGTGTTCCCGCAGGCTTACTCATCGTAGGCAAGATAAAAATTCATCCTGCCGCGTGAAGCACTTCTGCCGATGTGGGTCATGCGCAGTTTTACGGGACAGTCATCCGCGAAACGCATGGTGCAGGGGGCATCCACTGTACGGTAGTGTACCTCTCCGTCATAAAACTCGCCCTTATGTTCCATGCGCAGTTTCAGCATGAAATCCCATTTATTGACAAATGCATCCGTATCGCCGCTTTTGTAAAGGGCAAGCAGGCGCTGTTCTTCGGTGAACACATCCTCTAAGTTCAGTATATGCAGTACAGTATCCTCATCTATCCAGATACTTGGATGAGCAAGATAGGCAGGATGCCCGATACTATCCTCAAACTCGGTCTCAAAGGGCACATCTCTGCTGAATTCCTCATCCCAGTACACATTAGCCTTGCCTGTCCAGCGCATACGGATAGTCTCGATATCCACATCCAGTATCTCTATCACGCCGCAGGTGACATACTCATGCTCCTGAACATACATAAACCCCGCTTCTTCGTCCCGCTCGTTGTTGTTGGAAGTCCATACGAACTTTTTGCCTTTCAGCGCAAGATAATTGTTCACGCCTGTCTCAAAGCCGTTGTTGTGGTAAAGCCGCAGCTCGCGCATTTCAGGATCAAGGGCTTCGTCCTTCGACTTCGCATTGATGTCGATATCCATTGAGTATGTACCCTCCCGGGGGTCCCCCAGCAGGCGGACGCTTGCGGATTCTATCTCATAGTCATGGTCTCTCAGTTTGAAATACATTGCTGTTCTCTCCTTTTTGTCATGAAGCTGTTTATTCCGTCCTCAGTGCGATAACAGGGTCTTTCTTTGCGGCTATCCTTGAGGGGAATATGCCCGCTGTCAGTGTCAGCAGTACACTTATCAGCACCAGCAGTCCTGCGGCGGGATAAGGGATGGATGCCCGCATGGGAACTGTGGTCAGGTGAGCGATTATCATATTTATGGGTATGGTCAGCAGATAGGAGAGCCCTACGCCGATGGCACCCGCCACAAAGCCGACTATCACTGTCTCTGCGTTGAACACGCGGGAGATATCTCTCTTTGAAGCACCGATGCTTCGCAGTATGCCTATTTCCTTAGTCCTTTCGAGCACGGAGATGTAGGTGATTATGCCTATCATTATGGAAGAAACTACCAGCGAGATCGCCACAAATGCGATGAGCACATAGCTGATGGCGTTGATTATGGAAGTCACTGACGACATCATAACGCCCACGATGTCGGTATACTCGATCTTGTCCTCTTCCTCAACGCTGTCGTTGTAATCGTCGATGATATCTATTATGCTCTCTTTGGATGCGAAATCCTTGGGGTAGATATTTATGGAACTGGGGTTTTCAAGGGTGGCATAGCCCAGCACCACCATATTTGAGTCGTAGGTAGTCTTTGAGTACTTGCCGCTGGATGACAGCACGTCCAGATTTTCCTCGGTGGACTCGGTTATCATCTGCTGCATCATCTCTATCTGCTCATCCGTCAGGCTGGCAAGAAATTCCTTCTGCTGGTCTGAAAGCCCGAACATTGCCTCTCCGCTTCCCGACATCATAGAGCCTATATCGATACTGCTCATGGCATCCATGCCCATGCCTGTCAGCTTTTCCATCTGTTCGGTACTGCCGCCCTGCGCCATCAGTGCCGCAGCCTGTTCTTCGGTCATGCCTTCGGGCAGCTGTCCCGCCATCAGTGCCGCCATCTGTTCATCCGTCAGCGAAGCGGCGGCTTCCTCAACTTTTTCGCCCGCATTTTCCGCAGTGTCCTTCACCAGCGCCGCCATATCCTCTTTGGACATATCCGCAGGCATCTCCCCCGACATGATAGCAGCCATCTGCTCTTCGGTGAGTTCTGCCGCATTGCTAAGCATATCGGTGGGCTTTGTTTCGGCGGAAGTCTCCTCGGGAGTAGGCTCTGTCTCGTCCTCGGTGATATCTTCCTCGCCGTCTTCGGGCTTGAAGCGCAGACCCGTGAACACGTCTATATCGGGATGCTCCTGCTGTTCCTTGATTATCTTGCTGTTCTTCACTTCATTTACAAGATATTCCATCAGCTCATGTTTATAGGCTATTCCGCCGTTCAGCGAGCTGGCGGCTGCCTTGTCGTTGGGTCGCAGTATGCCCACCACAGTGACTTCAAGACCCTTGTCCACAACATCCACCATATAGTCGGTGTCGTCGCTCATGTCCTCCCACACGCCGTCCTTTTTGCGGTAGAAGTCGGTGGTCGGCACCACCTTGAATTTCAGGTCGAGAAGTTCGTCATAAGTATAGCTGTGCTGTTCGTTTTTCAGCTTGACTTCCTCCCCGGTGATAGCCCTGCGGACTATGCCTTTCAGCTCGGTGGAATCGAGAAGTCCCAGTGAATAGAGGATATAGTCGTTCAGCTCGTTGTGCTTGTCGATGATGAGTACGGTCTCGCTGTACTTTTCGGGCATACGTCCCGCAACTACGTCGTACTGCGCGGCGATTATATCATCATTGTCGATCATCTCGTTCCACACATCGGTGCCCATGCCCATACCCATCGAACTGCCCACCGACATACCCATCATCTGGGTCTCGCTGATGTAGCCCATATCCAGCAGTACCTGCGAGGGATTCACCTGGTATGCGCCGTCGGAGGTATCCGCCTTGAACACGTTCAGCTGTGTGGCGTAACTGTACTTTATATCCGAAGTGAGTTCGTGCATCTCCTTGTTCTCGTCCAGGAAGGTCTTGAACTTTTCCAGATTGTTGACCTTAGTCTCCTGCATCAGCGTATTTATCATACGCGCCATCTGGTTCTGGGAATACACCTTGTCCATATCATGGTCGCGGGAGGCTTCCCTGTCCTCCGCCATCATGCTCATTATCTCACCGATGGAAGCGGTGGACTGCTCAATGGTCAGCGGATAGGTGGAAAGGGTATCCGACTGCACCTGATCGATATACACCTGCACACCGTTGGATACCGCCAGTATCAGCGCTATACCTATGATACCGATAGACCCCGCAAAGGAAGTCAGCAGTGTTCTCGCCTTTTTGGTCATCAGATTGTTGCGGCTCAGCCCCAGTGCGGTGGTGAAGCTCATGGAAGTCTTGTTCTTCTTCCGCTCCGCCTTCTTCTCTGCCTTTGTCTTTTCCTCTTTCTTTACATCCGCCTTGTAGGGGTCGGAATCGTCTATCACCCTGCCGTCCAGCAGTTTTATGATACGCGAGGAATACTTCTCCGCCAGTTCGGGGTTGTGCGTTACCATTATTATCAGCTTGTCTCTGGAGATCTTTTTGAGTATCTCCATTATCTGCACGCTGGTCTCCGTATCCAGTGCGCCCGTAGGCTCGTCCGCCAGGAGTATATCCGGGTCGTTCACCAGCGCTCTCGCTATCGCCACACGCTGCATCTGTCCGCCCGACATCTGATTGGGCTTCTTGTTCAGCTGGTCGCCCAGACCCACCTGCTCCAGCGCTTCCGCCGCCCGCTTCCTGCGCTCCGCTTTGGGCACGCCCGATAATGTCAGCGCCAG
This sequence comes from uncultured Ruminococcus sp., assembly GCF_946187255.1. Taxonomy (GTDB): domain Bacteria; phylum Bacillota; class Clostridia; order Oscillospirales; family Ruminococcaceae; genus Hominimerdicola. Next base: position 447 of record NZ_CAMHRZ010000146.1, on the reverse strand, counting down.
TTCCACATTTGCCAGCACCGTCTGATGGGGTATCAGATTATAGCTCTGGAACACAAAGCCAATGGAATGATTGCGGTAGCTGTCCCAGTCCGCATCCTTGAAATCCACTGTGGACTTCCCGCCTATATTCAGGTCGCCGCTGGTATACCTGTCCAGCCCGCCGATGATGTTCAGCAGTGTGGTCTTGCCGCACCCCGACTGTCCCAGCACCGAAACGAACTCGCTCTTCCTGAAATCGATGCTCACGCCTTTGAGCGCCTTGACAGTGGTGTCCCCCACCACATAATCCTTGGTTATATCCTTTAAACTTAGCATGATCCACTTCCCTTATAATTATCTAAATGGGGGCACATTCGACTTTGATTATCTAAATGGGGGCACAGCCCCCATACCCCCTGCGCCGAAACCCTCACACCTGGAACCACCTTGACGCTTCGTTCGCTCTCC
>NZ_CAMHRZ010000145.1 GCF_946187255.1 uncultured Ruminococcus sp. | reverse complement strand
CTTTCAGTTCATCACGCTCCCGTACAGCTTCATCACGTTCCTTACGGAGCTTCTTAGTCTGCTTCTGCGATGCAACTTCTTTCCTTGCAAGGTCGGTGACGTTCTGCCAATCCTCCTGCGACACTGTGACCTTACCGCTGAACACGGTCATGCCTGTTTCGATGCTGTCGATGCGATGTACAATTACAGACAGGGTGAAATCCACTCCGCTGAGTTCTCCGATGAGTTCAACAAGCTCTGTATCCCCTTTGAAGATTCGCTGAGTGAGGAGCAGATTGATGTGTTCCATAGAATCCTCGACTGCGTGAGCGAGACTGCTGCCGCTGAAATGAGAGCTGCATACAAGGTCGGCTTCAAGGACGGTGCGGCTTTGATAAGGGAGGTTCAGGAATAAATGCTATAATAGATCAACAACATTAGGGAATGTCTTCCACGAATGGAAGGCATCCCCTTTGTTTAATACGCCTTATACGAACTACTATACTTTGTTTATAATGCCGAAAATATTTAATTTCCAGAAACTATATTGACACTGTGTCAGAATAGTGCTATAATATCTATAATGACACGATGTCAGAATAGACAAAGGAGTGATATTTATGAAGAAAAGCATTGATACAAAACTGGCGCTTTACCCCACACCTGTGACCGTGATCGGTACTATGAACGGCGATACGCCAACATGGACTCTTGTTGCACATATCGGTATCATCGGTCATGACCGTATCCTTGTAAGCCTTGCTGAACCGCATTATATCAATCATCTGATCAAGGAAAACGGCAGGCTGTCGATAGGTCTTGTGACGGAGGAAATGCTCCCTGCTGTTGATGTTTCAGGTTCTGTTACAGGGGCTAAGGATGACAAGTCTGATCTGTTTGAATATGAGCTTGGCGAGAGCGGTATGCCGATAATCAAGGCTGCAAATCTCACCCTTGAATGCAAGGTAGATGACATATACAAAACACCGAATTTTGAGAGCTTTATATGCACGATAGACAACACCTACGTTGAGGAGGATTGTCTGAACGATAAGGGCAAGCCCGATTACACAAAAGTCAGACCTGTGTTGTTTGAGTTCCCGAACTATCAGTATCTCAGAACGGGCGATGTGATCGGCAAATGCCTGAGCTTTAAGGAGGCGAAGTAATGCCAAAGGGTTCCCCTGAATTGACGGCTTCACGAAAAGAGGAGATCATAAACGCCTGTGAAAAGCTCTATCAGACCATGAGCTTCAAGGAGATCACGATAAGGGATATAGGTGCTGTGACGTCCTTTACAAGGACTTCTATCTACAACTATTTTCAGACGAAAGAGGAAATTTTCCTTTCTCTGATGCAGCGTGAATATGAGCTGTGGGCAGCGGAAGTCAACACACTTGCCGAGGAACACAACACCATGTCAGCAAATGATTTTGCAGCAGCAATGGCGCACTCTCTCGAAAAGCATGAACAGCTACTGAAGCTGCTTGCTATGAACCATTATGATATGGAGGAAAATTCACGTCCCGAAAGACTTACTGAGTTCAAAGTAGCTTACGGTGCTTCACTTGACGCGGTGAGAGCGTGCGTTAAAAAATTCTTCCCCGAAACGGACTGCGAGAACTTTATTTTCGTGTTCTTTCCTTTCCTGTTCGGGGTCTATCCGTATTCGGTCGCAACACAAAAACAGCTTGATGCTATGCGTGAAGCCGGAATGGAATTCAAAATGCACAGTATTTTTGAGATCATTTATTCCTGTGTGATGCAGTTATTAGGAGGTGCGATATGAAATATACAAACTTAGGAAATTCAGACCTGAACGTGTCGCGTATATGTATGGGTTGTATGGGCTTCGGCGACGCGGGCAACGGTCAGCATTCGTGGACGATAGACGAGGAGCACAGCCGTGAGATAATAAAGCGCGGGCTGGAGCTCGGCGTGAATTTCTTCGATACCGCTATCGCCTATCAGTCGGGTACCAGCGAGCAGTATGTCGGCAGGGCGCTGCGCGACTTTGCAAAGCGCGACGAGGTAGTAGTTGCAACGAAATTCCTGCCGAGAACGCCTGCGGATATTGAGGCAGGCATCAGCGGTCAGACACACATCGAGCGTATGATAAACAAGAGCCTTGAAAACCTTGGAATGGACTATGTTGACCTCTACATCTACCATATGTGGGACTGGAACACGCCCGTTTATGATATTTTAGACGGACTCAACAGAATAGTCAAGGCAGGAAAAGCACGTTACATCGGCATATCCAACTGCTATGCCTGGCAGCTTGCCAAGGCGAATGCTCTTGCAGAAAAAGAGGGCTTTGCAAAGTTTGTTTCCGTTCAGGGGCATTACAATCTGATCTTCCGTGAGGAGGAGCGTGAAATGGCAATGCTCTGCGCAGAGGACAACATCGCTATGACACCTTACAGTGCCCTTGCCAGCGGCAGACTAAGCAGGCTCCCCGGGGAGACATCAAAGCGCGCCGAGGAAGACACCTACGCGAAATTCAAGTATGATGCTACCAAAGAACAGGACGAGGTAATAATCCGGCGTGTGGCTGAGCTTGCCGAAAAACACGGCGTTTCCATGACAGAGGTATCTCTTGCGTGGCTGCTGACAAAGGTAACTTCACCTGTTGTCGGTGCGACTAAGCTTCACCACATCGAGGGCGCAGCAAAGGCGGTCAGACTTGAACTCAACGCTGATGAGATCAGCTATCTTGAAGAACCTTATGTACCCCACGCGCTGGCAGGAGTAATGGCGCAGAATAAACCGGCAAACAGGAACGAAAAGCACGTCTGGTCAACGGGAACGCAGAAGATTTAAGGAGGTATTCGATATGAGCGAAAAAATAGTTCAGACCGCAGGCAGAGAGCAGCTCGGAGACTTTGCGCCGATGTTCGCACACCTCAATGATGATGTGCTGTTCGGTGAGGTATGGAACGAGCAGGAGATAGATGTTAAAACAAAGTGCATTATAACCGTTGTGTCGCTGATGGCTTCGGGCATTACCGACAGTTCGCTTGCATATCATTTGCAGAACGCAAAGGCACACGGTGTCACAAAAGAGGAGATCGCCGCTGTTATCACCCACGCGACAATGTATGTTGGCTGGCCGAAGGGCTGGGCGGTGTTCCGTCTTGCAAAAGAGGTGTGGAGCGAGGATACACCCGCGCTTACCGACAAGGACAGGTATCAAAGCGAGATATTATTCCCTATCGGCGAACCTAATCCTTACGGTAAATACTTCGTGGGACAAAGCTATCTGGCGCAGATATCCGCCGAGCAGGTGCCTGTTTTCAACGTGACTTTTGAGCCTTCCTGCCGAAACAACTGGCATATCCACCATTCAAGCAGCGGCGGCGGTCAGATGCTTATATGCGTTGGCGGCATAGGATATTATCAGGAGTGGGGCAAAGAAGCAAGAGAACTGAACCCCGGTGACGTGGTGAATATCCCCGCAAATGTCAAGCACTGGCATGGAGCGGCACCTTATTCATGGTTCTCGCACCTTGCGCTGGAGATACCGGGCGAGGACGGCAGCACCGAATGGTGTGAGCCCGTATCCGATGAGGAATACGGCTTACTAAAATAAGGAGATAACATATGAAAAAGATCATTATTACACTGTCTGCCGTATTCTGTATGCTCGGCTTCACCGCCTGCGGCAATTCCACCGAAAGCGGCTCCGCTGCGGCAGGAACATCAGCGCAGACAGAAGCCGTTACGCAGCAAACGCAGGCGAAAAAGTCTGACGAGCCGGCTAAAACGGAACAGTCAGACGAAGAAAAAGCCGCACCCGCTCAGAATGATGAACAGCCTCAGACAGAGGAAACCGATAAAGGCGGCAAGGACACTATCGTAGTGTATTTCTCCGCAACGGGCACCACAAAGGGCGTTGCCGAGCGTATCGCAGGCGTTACAAATGCCGATATTTTCGAGCTTATCCCTGCTGAGCCATACTCTGATGCAGACCTCGATTGGAACGACAAAAACAGTCGTACCACAATTGAGATGAACGATCCAGATGTACGCCCTGCCATCGCAAATGATACAGTCGATCTGAACGGCTACACCACCGTATATATCGGCTACCCTATCTGGTGGGGCGATGCACCGAGAATGATGAGTACATTTGTTGAGGCTCATGATTTTAGCGGCAAAACAGTGATACCCTTCTGCACTTCGGGAGGCAGCGGAATAGGCAGAGGCGGAAGTAACCTCGCTTCACAGGCAGGAAGCGGAAATTGGCTGGAAGGCGGCAGACTTGACGCAGGTATTTCCGAGAGCGAGATACAGGACTGGATAAACAGCATGAATTAAACAAGGAGGGACTGTTATGCCGACAAAGACTGCAAACATCATCAAAAGGATAGTCGATGCGGTGCTGACAGTCCTTTTGCTGTTTCTTATGGCGTATCAGGTCACGGGCGATGTGCTTCACGAATGGCTGGGTATAGGCATGACTGCGACGCTTGTGCTGCACCATATCCTCAACCGCAAATGGTACAAGTCAGTATTCAAGGGGAAGTATTCGCCCTACCGTATCGCAATGACGGCAGTGAACACGCTGCTGCTTGTTTCGATAGCCTTGACCGCACTCAGCGGAATGTCCATGAGCGGTCATGCAGTGCCTTTTATGTACGGGCTTATCAATATCATGACCGCAAGAACGCTTCACCTTGCGATGTCCTGGTGGTCGTTCATTCTCATGGGTATACATATCGGTCTGCACATAAAAGCCATGACTGCAAAGCTGCCCAACAAGGGGAAAACGGCTTTCAATATGATACTCACGGGTGTTTCTGGTGTAGGGCTTTGGCTGTTTTTGAAAAGCGGTATCGTGAACTATATCACGTTCAGGACGCACTTTGCTTTTCTGGATTATCAGACTGCTAAGTGGCTCGTTATCTTGCAAAACCTTGCAATGCTTATGCTCTTTGTGCTTGTGGGATATGTGCTTTCGGATATCACGCAGAAGAACAAAGATAAAAAGTATTCCCCTAAGCCGTTGATATGGCTCTGTGCTGCTTTTATCATCGGAATCGTGATGAACCTTGCTCTGAAAGAGACTGACCACGAAAGCAGCTTTGATAATTCCGGCTGGCAGACTTCGCAGAATACTACTGTTCAAACCGGAGTGCAAACGACTTCAAAGAAAACTGAACCAGTCACAGCGGCACAGAACAGCACGACCGTCCCGGCAGCAGTAAATGACGGGTTTATACCGATCGAGGGCGGCAGCTTCGATATGGGCAGTCCCGATTCGGAGAACTGGCGCATTGACGATGAAACACAGCATGAGGTGAATGTCTCGGCTTTTTACATCGACCCTTACGAAACTTTACAGTCCGACTACGAAGCACTTATGGGCAACGACCCGAGCACCTTTGACGGCGAGGGTCTTCCCGTCGACAACATCTCATGGCTCGATGCGGTGCAGTATGCCAATGCAAGGAGCAATGCGGCAGGGCTGACACCCGTATACTCCATAGGTGACGGCGAGGTGGTATGGGACAGATCTGCAAACGGCTACCGTCTTCCTACCGAAGCGGAGTGGAAGTACGCCTGCCGTGCGGGAACGGGAACACCTTTCAACACCGAACATTCCCTCAGTGCAGATGACGCGAATTTCTACGGGCATTACCCCTATGAGATAGAAGAAAACTATTTTGATGACGAGGTGCTTGAAGCACGTCCGGGAAAGTACCGGCAGACAACTTTGAAGGTCGGCAGCTTTGAACCTAATGCGTGGGGCTTGTATGACTGCCACGGAAACGTGAACGAATGGTGCTGGGACTATTACGGCACATATGATACCTCACAGACCGCAGACCCGGCAGGAGCGGAAAGCGGTACCCGCCATGTTTACAGAGGCGGCGGCTGGAACGATTTTGCAAAGAATATGCGAAGCGCCTACCGTGCCGCAGGACAGGCTGACATGAAAAGCTATAATCTCGGTGTGCGCCTTGTGAGAAATGCAGACACACCGCCAAAGGGTATGCTGACAGCAAAGGAAAACGTAAAGCCCGAAAAGGCTGAAAAGATCCTTATCGCATACTTTTCGTGGAGTGGGAACACAAGAGATATAGCAAATAATATCAACAGCAGAATTGATGCGGATATTGTTGAACTGACACCTGTAGATCCTTATTCCGATGACTACAATACTGTTCTTATGGAAGCGCAGGAGGATCAGCACAGGCAGGCACGCCCCGAGCTGAACGAGCATATCGACAATATGGAGCAGTATGACACCATACTGCTGGGCTATCCCAACTGGTGGGCTTCTATACCGATGCCGATAGCGACATTCCTTGAAAGCTACGACTTTTCGGGAAAGACGATTATCCCATTCTGCTCACACGGCGGCGGACGCTTCGGGCAAAGCCTTACAGCGATAGCAAAGCTGGCACCTGATTCAACGATCGGTGAAGGATTGTCGGTGCATTATTCCGGTGGAAGTACACTTGATGAGGATATAGCCGAATGGCTCAAAGAAAACGGCATTGATGAAAAGTGAGGTGCAATATGAAAATAGTGATACTTATGGGCAGCCCAAACCGAAAAGGCTCTACGAGCATACTTGTTGAGAATTTCAAAAAGGGCGCAGAGGAAAACGGTCACATTGTTGATGTGATAGATGTCTGCCATGCAGATATTCACCCCTGCACAGGCTGTGTTGCCTGTGGTTATGAGGGCGACTGCGTTTTGCGTGATGATAACGAGCATATCCGCAAAGCGCTGCTTTCCTGCGATATGGTGGTGTTTGCCACTCCGCTTTATTACTACGGAATGAGCGCACAGCTCAAAGTTGTGGTTGACCGCTTCTGTGCATACAACAGCAGCCTGAACCGCAGGCACTTGAAATCTGCTCTGCTGACTGTTGCGTGGAACGCCGATGACTGGACATTTGATGCACTGACGGCACATTACAAAACGCTGGTGCGCTACATCAATTATGAAGATATGGGTATGGTGCTTGGATACGGCTGCGGAAGTCCATCCATGACACGGTCGAGTAAATATCCCGAACAGGCATACAAATTGGGAAGATCATTATAATGGAGGTAGTTTTATGAGCAAGAAATTAGTAGCATATTTTTCCGCAAGCGGCAACACTGCAAGCCTTGCAAAGAATCTCGCAGAAGCAGCAGGCGCAGATCTTTATGAGATCGAGTCTGCCGTACCCTACACAAGCGAAGATCTCAATTGGCAGAACAAACAGTCGCGAAGCAGTGTTGAGATGAGCGACAAGTCTTCCCGTCCCGCACTTGCTGACACAAACGCTAAAATCACAGACTATGACACGATCTTTGTTGGTTTTCCGGTTTGGTGGTATACAGCACCAACTATCATAAACACTTTCCTTGAAAGTTATGACTTTTCGGGAAAGACCATTGTTTTGTTTGCAACTTCCGGCGGCAGCAGTATCGTTGGGACAGCAAAAGCACTGAAAAGCAGTGTGTCCGATGATACAAAGCTGATCGAGGGAAAGGTGCTGAACAGAGGAACATCAGCAGCATCGCTCAAAGATTGGATAAGCGGCTTGGGAATTTGATTATTGCTGTTCCAATAGCCGTGTCTATTGGAACACCTGCAACCGTTCCGCACAAGTCCAATATATTATTTTGGCGCACACCACAATTAAAGCAAACTCTATTGGCGTAAAATGAGCCTTGCACTCTGTTTTTGAGTGCAAGGCTTGAATTGATTTAAGCTAAGACATTCAGCACCTCATGAATATCCCCATTGATGCAAATGCTTTGACCTCTGATCTCATCAGGCGCATACGCTTCCCCGAAATTCAGGCAGGCATAGACCGCCTTCGGGTTTGCATAGGTCATCTTCCAGAACGGATACTTTATGATGACAGGCGTGTTCATGCCCACGCCCAATTCAAGGAACAGTATATGCAGTCCATCATGGTGGCGCAGGAATTCATCATAACGCTCCGCTGCTCTGTGCCAGCCCTCGTCCTCGACGAAGGTGTCATCGGCTCTGAGGTTCATGCTCATGGGTTTTCCGCAGACAGGACACTTCGGCACAAGCTCCGATGGGACACGCATATTTTTCTGCTGCTCAAACATCGCCCTGACGGTTTTCTCGTTGTCGTAGGTCTTTTGGTGACAGGGCTCACTGCACTGCCAAAGCCCGTAATCGCCCTGCGTGTAGAACAGGCGTTGCTTGTCAAATCCTGCCTTCTGGAACTGGTGATCGACATTCGTGGTGATAACGAAATAGTCCTTGTCCTTCACAAGCTCAAACAAACGCTTGTATGTGCCGTTGTCCACGTCCATGTAGCGGTTGATGTAGATGTAGCGTGACCAGTACGCCCATTGTTCTTCAAGAGTAGAAAAGGAGTAGAATCCGCCGGAATACATATCCCGAAAGCCGTATTTCTCCACGAAATCGGCAAAATACTTCTGCAAACGCTCTCCCGAATAGGTAAAGCCTGCGGCGGTGGAAAGACCTGCCCCTGCACCGATGACGATAGCGTCAGCGGTCTGTATTTCTTTTTTCAGATGGTCAATTTCTGCCGAGTAATCTCTTGTAAATCTCATGATCGTCCTCCTTGAATACATTGAAGATCACCTGTATATCGTGGTTCTTGC
>NZ_CAMHRZ010000144.1 GCF_946187255.1 uncultured Ruminococcus sp. | reverse complement strand
ACGAAGTAACAAGCATGCAGAATCAACTGAAGCTATGAAATTGAATCCTAAAAGCCCCGAAAACGTTGATTTTCGGGCTTTTTTGTGTTATAATCATGGCATACCAAACGAAAGGAGTTCATGACCATGATGAACAATAATGACGTACAGGAGATTTTTGAGACCATAGCACCGGGAACTACTATGACCCTCGACGAGGTCTACGACTATGTAGAGGATCACTCCGTGCTGACCGCAGACGATCTGGCACCCTACACTGAAACAAGGGATACCGTGTTCCCGCACTGGAAGAGCTGCATCCAAACTGTGCTTTCATATTACAAAGCCAGAGGCTATGTCGATCACGATGTGAAAACTTACGACCGCACTTTTTTCCCGAAAGGCAGAACAAAGAGAGATGATGACGCAGCCAAGATTTTTTCACTGCTGTAATATAAGGCAAAACAACAACGGCGGAGGTCTTTGTGACTTCCGCCGTTATTGCTGTTATTTGAGTATATGATCCCATCGTTATTGTCGTTATTTGAGTAACTTATTCCGCCGTTATTGTCGTTTATTTGAGTAACTTATTCCAAACGCCCAGTGAACCCAGCAGCAGCAGGAAAAGCAGTACAGGCTCGATGAACTTCACCATAACGATGTACATACCCTTTCTGCCGAAGCACCCGCCGTTATTGTCGTTATTTGAGCAGCTTGTTCCAAACGCCCAGTGAACCCAGCAGCAGCAGGAAAAGCAGTACAGGCTCGATGAACTTCACCATAACAATGTACATACCCTTTCTGCCGAAGCGCTCGCCGTTTTTGGTGGCTTCGTCGATGATGGCCTTGGGTTTTACTATCCAGCCGATGAGCACGCAGGTGCTTATCGCCACAACGGGCATGAGGATATTATTCGAGATGTAGTCGAATATATCAAGTATCTGACCTACACTGCCGTTGGGCAGTTTCAGCTCGAAGTAGAATATATTGTAGCCCAGACAGATGATAACGCCCAGCACCAGTGCGGCAGCTGTCTCGATGATGACAGCCTTCTTTCTCGACCAGCCGAACTTGTCCATAAATCCCGATACTACCGCTTCCAGTATGGATATGGAGCTTGTCAGCGCCGCAAACAGCACCATGAGGAAGAACGCCGCGCCGATCCATGTGCCCGCAGGACCCATAGCCTCGAAAACCTTGGGCAGTGCGATGAACATAAGTCCGGGACCCGCTGTCATGCCCTCTGCGCCGAGGAATGCGTATACCGCAGGGATTATCATAACGCCTGCCAGGAATGCTACCAGTGTATCGAATATCTCAATGCGGTTGACCGACTTCATCAGGTTCTCATCGTCCTTGAAGTAGGAGCCGTAAGTTACCATGATACCCATAGCCACGCTGATGGAATAGAACAGCTGTCCCATAGCATCCAGCACCACGTTGAATATATCCTTAGCACCCATGCCGTCGAGGTTGGGCACAATTAATATCTTGAAGCCCTCAAGACCTGTCCTGCCGTCATTGCCTTTGAGCGTCAGGGAGAATATGGATATGCCGATTATCGCCAGCAGCAGCAAAGGCATCAGCACTTTGGATATAGCCTCGATGCCCTTGTTAACGCCCAGTGCGATGACGATCGCTGTCGCCGCAAGGAATATCACATCGAATACTATGGGCGGGATAGTTGAGGTTATGAACCCGCCGAAATATCCGTCAGCCGCCGCCGCAGTGCCGTTACCCGTTGCAAATACCGTGAAGTATTTCAGCACCCAGCCGCCTATGATACAGTAGTAAGGCAGTATCATAAAGGGAACGATCTCAGCGAAAACGCCTATCCACCTGGACTTTTTGTGCAGAACACCGTAGGCTGTCAGACAGCCCTGCTTGGTCTTTCTGCCTATCGCCACCTCGCTCACCAGCAGGGTGAAGCCGAAAGTCAGGGCAAGTATCAGGTATATCACCAGAAAGATACCGCCGCCGTTTTTTGCCGCCAGATAGGGGAAACGCCAGATGTTTCCAAGTCCTACCGCCGAGCCTGCTGCCGCAAGCACAAAGCCCAGCGAGCTGGAAAACGAGTTTCGTTTTGTCAAGCTAGTTTTTTCCATTTTCTTACACTCCGGTTTCCTTGATCTCTCATGTCACAGCTGAGAGCCGACATGAAAATATCAAAAATATAAATAAAATCAACCTTTTGACATTATAGCACATTCCACAGATTATTTCAACCCCAAAAATGAAATACGGTCAGTTTTTTTATGAATTTTCAATCGGTAAAATTTAGTATATTATCAAGGCACCGTATAATCACGTTAGCATGGTCAATAATAGAAACAGTAAACGGCAGAAAAACACCGTTTAACGATAGTATGCCACAAAAGAAAGGAACGATCACATGAAAAAATATCTTGCAGTGACTATATGCGCACTTTCGGCGGCGGCGGCAGTCACAGCCTGCTCGGCGGGCGACAGGAAGAACAGCGACTACAAGCAGGGCACCTACGAGGAAAGCTCCGCCGTGACCACCACCCGCGCCGCCACTTCCCGCCCTGCGACGACCACCAAGGCGGCAGAGACTTCCAAAAAGGAGACCACATCGAGCAGGCGCGATAACAGCTCCTCCAGGCGTGATACCACCTCATCCCGCCGCGATGAATCGGGCGGACTTGTGAGCCGCGCAGGTGAAGCCATCGACGACACCCTCGAAGGCGGCAACGAGGTCATTGACGAAACAATAGACACAGGCAGAGAAGTTGTGGACGATATTCTCAGATAAGCAAAAGGCGGGCTGACCCCGCCTTTTTCTTTGTATCGCGGCAAACGATAATTTTCCCTCAGCAGTCCGCCGCCGAAAAGCGCTTTGCCGATACTCCGCCGCGAGGGTATGCGCCCGTACATTCATCCGCCGATACGACTTGCCCGTCTGACGCGCTTTTTGCCGCAAAGGTCTGCCCGCCGCATTCGCGCACAGCACGGTGAAGTGCCTTGAAATCATCCGCATCCCGCGCCATCAGCCGCCTGCGCAGTCCCTGTGTCAGCGAGGCGAAAAACTCCCTGCTCTCCCTGTCCCTGCCCAAAAGCTCCGTAAGTTCCCTGTTAGTTTCCATAAACTGCCACTCCGTTCATAAAAAAATACCGAGGTCTCCCCCGGTATTATCATGCACAGAAATATGCGTATTATTCAGCTTTTGAGACACACTCCCCTGCCAGCGGGCAGTCCTTGCACTTCGGACTGCGGGCGGTGCAATATTCTCTGCCGAAAAGCACCAGCCTGTGGCAGAAGTCATTGCTCTTATCGGGCGGGAGTATCTTCCACAGCTCCTGCTCCACCTTTGCGGGCTCCTTGCTTTTCACCAGCCCCAGCCTGCCCGTTATGCGTATGCAGTGGGTGTCCGTCACCACGGCGGGCTTGCCGTAGATATCCCCCATGATGAGGTTCGCGGTCTTTCGCCCTATGCCGCTGAGTTTCGTCAGCTTTTCCAGCGTATCCGGCAGACTGCCGCCGTATTCGTCCCGAAGCTGTATGCACATCTCCTTGATGGATTTCGCTTTGGTCTTGTAAAGTCCGCAGGGCTTGATGATATCCTCTATCTCCGAGATATCCGCGTCAGCGAACTCGTTCACGCTGTGAAACCTTGCAAAAAGCTCTTTTGTCACGATATTCACCCGCGCATCGGTACACTGCGCCGAGAGCCTTGTGGCTATCAGCAGTTCGTGGGGCTGTGAGTATACCAGCGAGCATTTTGCGTCGGGGTACTGCTTTTCCAGCAGCCCTATCACCCGTACCGCCAGTTCCTTTTTCTGTCTCAGGGTCATATATCTACTCCCATATATCGGCGTGCTCCGTGACCAGGGCATACAGGTCATCCGTCAGTTCATCGGCAGACTTCCCCTCCACCAGCGGACGGTACTTGTCGCTGAGGAACTTTATATTCTCCAGGAAGTGCTCCCCCTCCACGTCCTCCTCGTTTTCAGCCGCAGTCAGCATCTGTATGTACACGAACTCGTCGAAGTCATGTCCCTCAATGGTCGGCGCTTCGTAGCTGTCATGAGGGTAGAGTATCACAGCAGGCTCGGCGTTTTCCTGTGTGTACAGCAGGCAGAAGATATCCCCGCCGCCGCTGCGTCCGAAAGGAACTATGCGCACGCCGTCCTTTATCCTGACCTTCTTGTCCTGCTCCTTCCACGAAGCCAGCTCCGCCAGTTCTTCCGCCGCCTTCTGCACCTCTTCAAACAGGTACATCTCGCAGAGACAGTTCAACATAAGGAACGCCTTGCTGTCGCTGATATACTCCTGAATACGCGGTTTCAGCTCCGCCTGAGTGAGCTCCAGCCAGTTCATGGCACCCGTGTCGTATATCCTGTGGAACGCCTGCGGGAAGCGGACTTCCTGCTGTTTTTCCAGTTCTTCCAGTGTCATAAATTTGCCTCCTGTCCGTTATTTTACTCTGTTACAGGCTCTCTTTTACAGCCCTTTTGAGCAGCTGTGCGTAAGCCTTGGGCTTCTTCACCTGCAAGCCGCAGTGTGCATAGCCGTTTATACCGCGGTACACAGCCAGCGGATAAGCCCTCATCAGCCGCCCTCGGGATCTTACTGCGGGTTCCTCGTTGGAGTGGAAGAATATCATCCTGCGCTGTTCGCCCTCGGTGAAATGGGGCAGCTTGCAGTTGTAGCATATCTTCACCATCCCGCGCACGGTACTATCCGAAAAACTTCTCCGCTTTGCAGTCATGGAACGTATCATCGGCTCATAGTCAGCCGCCCTGCCCTTTGCCACGAACTTCATCATGCCGCTGTTCATCATCCTGTTACAGGCTTCCTCGCGGTCGTCGGTATCGAAGCAGTTCACAAGGCTCTTGAATTTCAGGTACATGAACTTTCTGAATGCGGGGTTGAAATCAAAGAAAGGTCCGCCGTCAAAAAAGCACCTGCGGACATACACGCCGTTTGAGTTCAGCTTATGGTAGACCGCCAGCGCCACTTCCGCGCCCATTGAACTGCCCTGAATGAGTTCCAGCTTTTCTATATCATTCTCACGGAGATATGCAAGCATCCTGTCCGCTTCTTCATCGGCGGAAAGCAGGTCGGTGCTGTCGTTTCCGTGACCATCCAGCGTGGGCATGATGACATAGTATTCATCTGCCAGATATTTGCCGAAGCCTTTGCAGTCATCACCTGTACACAGCATTCCGTGTATAAGCAGCACTGCGGGGTTCTCTTTATTTCCCAGTGTTTCAAATGTCATTGTTGTTCCTCCGTTTGTCTTTATCTCATTTCACCGCTGAGATCTCTCAGCCATTTACGATCATCGGGCGGCAAACCGCCGCCCGATAATATTATGTATTTTCTCTTGTCAGCCCTTGTCTGCCGTACTCTCACAGCGTACTGCGGGAGGGTCGCCCCTCGTTCCTCGGGCAGTGCGCGGGGAATGAGCGAACGCTGTGTCGGGTCGGCTTTACTCTCATAGTCCGCCGTACTCTCACAGCGTACTGCGGGAGGGTCGCCCCTCGTTCCTCGGGTCGAGATATCAACGAGCTTACGCCGTTGATATCGGCGCGGGCGGGGGAACACACAATAAATATGTGCGGAGCTTTTCTTTCGCAGACGCTCACTCTCTGTGACCGCCCGCGCTGTTTTGTAGCTGTTGTTTGTCGGGCTTGTCGAACGTGCCCTGTTTCGCTCTTATCGTTTGCTGTGCATTTTGGATTGCACTTCGGTGATTGAGGCTCTGCCTCAAACTCCGCAAGCCTTTCGCGAAAGGCTTGACCCAAAGCTCCACTCCTTGGCAGTTTACACAGAAACCGAGTTCACAGCTACGTCTTTACGTCTGCAAACTACCCGCCACAGCACCAGCATCCGCGAATGCCAATAATTATGAATTATGAATTATGAATTATGAATTAATCAACAAGGACAGGCGAGAAGTTCTCCGTCCAGGGCAGTCCCCACTTGTTCAGTGCTTCCATGAACGGATCGGGATCAAATTCCTCTACATTGTATACGCCCGGTTTCTTCCACTTGCCCGTCAGCACCATCATTGCGCCTATCATAGCAGGTACGCCCGTGGTGTAGGATATAGCCTGTGAGCCGACTTCCTTGTAGCACTCCTGATGATCGCATACGTTGTATACATAGTAGGTCTTGTCCTTGCCGTCCTTCTTGCCTTGGAATATGCATCCGATGTTCGTCTTGCCCTTTGTCCTCGGTCCAAGACTTGCAGGGTCGGGCAGTACAGCCTTCAGGAACTGCAGAGGTACTATCTCCCTGCCCTCATACATGATAGGCTCGATGGAAGTCATACCAACATTTTCAAGACATTTCAGATGTGTCAGATAGCTCTGACCAAAGGTCATGAAGAAACGTATCCTCTTGATGCCCCTGATATTCAGCGCCAGGGATTCCAGCTCCTCATGGTGGAGCAGATACATATCCTTTTCGCCCACCTGGTCGAAGTTGTATACCCTCTTGATCTCCATCGGCTCAGTCTCTACCCACTTGCCGTCCTGGATGTAGCTGCCCTTTGCGCTGACCTCACGGATGTTGATCTCGGGGTTGAAGTTGGTCGCAAAAGGATAGCCGTGATCGCCGCCGTTGCAGTCGAGGATATCGATGTAGTTTATCTCATCGAAGTAATGCTTCTGTGCATAAGCGCAGAATACGCCCGTTACACCGGGGTCAAAGCCCGAACCCAGCACTGCGGTGATACCTGCCTTCTCAAATCTCTCACGGTAAGCCCACTGCCAGCTGTACTCAAACTTCGCTGTATCCTCGGGCTCGTAGTTGGCGGTATCCAGATAGTCCACCTTGCATTCGAGACAAGCGTCCATTATATGCAGATCCTGATAAGGCAGAGCCACGTTGATACAGATATCGGGCTTGTACTCCTTCATCAGCGCCACCAGTTCGGGAACATTATCCGCGTTCACCTGTGCGGTGGTGATATTGGTCTTTGTCTTGCCCTGAAGCTCATCCTTGAACTTATCGCACTTGGACTTTGTCCTGCTGGCGATACAGATATCGGTGAATACCTCACTGTTCTGGCAGCACTTGTGAATAACAACGCCTGCCACTCCTCCTGCACCTATTATCAAAGCTCTTGACATTTTACATCGTCCTTTCGGTAATAATATTATTGGTAAAGCGGAGAATGCTCCGCGTATTATCATATCACGTCCGCCGCGGCAGACCGTCCCTTATCCTCAGCATAGCTTCGGTGTGCATTATGTGGTGGCGGGAAAACGGCATCTGTATCAGCCCACGGATATCCTTGCCGCACCAGTAGTCCACCAGCCAGAATGCGTCCTCGCTTCGGCTGACAACTTCAAGGGATATGAGCTTTTCACGGCGTTCTGTGGGTATCTTTGTTTTCAGCTTATCGAAATCCATACCCAATAGGGTATCCTCGGTGCTTTGCTTTACATCACTGATGTATTCGTAAAGCGCTCCGATATCCAGCACTTTCGTGAAACCGGCTATCTCGTCGCCCGAAAGTTCGTTGCCTGTGGTGATGATAGGCGAGTTGATACGGCGCTGATAGTCACCTGTGAAAAACACCTGTTCCCTGTCAGCGATAAGGGTATTCGCCGTAATATCCTCAATGCGGAAAATATGCCACAGTGAGTAGGCGATGTTCTTGCAGTGATAGCCCTTAGCCTTTGGGTACGGCATGGCATCAAAGTCCCCGCGTGAAAGTTCTTTCCGCAGAGAAAGCATTGTATTATAAAGCTCGTCACGCAGTCTGAAAAGTACGGCGATGCCCTCATTGAAAGTATCCCGCCTTTTCAGCAGCTGCTGCATAGCCTTGTTAAGATCGGACCATTCCTTGTTCATATCAGTTCACCATATAAACGGCATCAGCCTGAACTTTACCTTTTTCTTGTAGTCGGTATAGCCTTTCAGCCCCTGTTCAAGCACCTTTTCCTCATTGCCTATCCTTGCCGCTATGATAACGGGATATACCAGGAATATCACAAAGGATATCACCGAGCCCAGCACCAGGGGAGCCGAGCAGAACATGAGTATGGTAGAAGTATACATGGGGTGGCGCACAATGCCGTAAAGACCTGTATCTATGACTTTCTGTTCATCCTGAACTTCAACCGTGCGGGAGAGGTATTCATTTTCGCGAAGTACCTCGGCATACATGGCATATCCGATAAGGAATACCATCGCGGCGGCAATGCTTACCCATTTCGGCAGTACGAGCCAGCCGAAGCGGAAGCTGAGACCCGCCGTCACAAATCCCGCAAGGAACATCAGCAGGCTGGCAGCGAACACGCCTTTCTGGGTATTTTCCTGCTCCTTGTTATTGAGTCTTTTGCGCAGGAGTTCGGGGCTTTTGAGAGCGAGGACGACACCGATCACCGCCATGGGGACGAACAGCACCGCCATAAACAGCCAGCCCTGAGCGAACCTCAGCGTACCTGCGGGGATGAAAATAAGCACCGCGAGGAGTATCAGCCCCATGAGATATTTAGTGAGTGCGCTTATCAGCAATTTTTTATTCATATCCGACACCTCCGTTATTATATCACATTCTTTTATAAAAGTAAAGATACCGCGTTATATTTACTGATATAATTATATAACATGATCCCGGACGGGTCAACCGCTGAGTATGGGCAATCACGCAACGGGGTGTTGCAATTCATAATTCATAATTTATATTCAAATGGGGGACGGAGTCCCCCATACCCCCTCTGCGCGGCAAAACCCTCG
>NZ_CAMHRZ010000143.1 GCF_946187255.1 uncultured Ruminococcus sp. | reverse complement strand
GGTATATCGAAAACACGGAGACAGCTTCGGCGCTGATGTGGCAGTCAGAGCACAGATACTCGCTTCCCCTCGGACTCACCGAAAATGAGGGGCATTTGCGCCTTGTGCTGTCGGGAAAAACAAGGAAATTTGAGCAGGGCTTTTGGGGGACAGATCCTCAACTTGCAGCCGGTGAGAGTTTCATATCTTCATGTTGCAGTGTGTGCGCGGTGAAGGGCGGCTTTGATGAGGCTGTGGGCGAAATGACGAAGTACCGCCGCATTGTAAGGCGGAAAAGCCTTGATAATAAACTGCTTCCGGTGATCTTTGAAGATAGACTTAGTTTCCTGGGGGAGGATGACACGACCGAAATAGGGCTCCTGCTGATAGATGCTGCGGCAGAAGCGGGATGCGAATATTATTGCACATATCCGGAAACGTTTGACCATAGATTGCATGACAGCGGCGAGCTGCGTGTGATCACCGACTATATCCGCAAAAAAGGTATGAGAGCGGGTGTGAAGCTGAGTGCTCATGTCGATGCCATAGACGAACTTGTGAGGAAATGCGGTGTCGGGTACATTAAATTGGACGAAGATCTTTGTGATGAGAATGATAACGGCTGTATCTCACAGCTTGACGATGTTCTTGCAAGACATAAGGGTCTGATCACCGGTGACTGCTACTGTTGCGGGATCCGTACAATCTGTATACCGATGTTTGACAGCCCGACTGAAGTTGTGACTATGGCGTCGGTGGTATGTCCCGAGAATGCAGAAATATGGTGTCGTCCCACGATCACGGGTTTTTCTGAAAATGCGGTCTTCAATATGGTGGGCGCCATGCTTCTGCGTATCCATCTGAACGATATGCTTGTGATGCTTGCGGATGAGGCAAGAGACATCATTAAAGAGGGCATTGCGGTATATAAGCGTATCCGCAGTGATATCAAGGATGCATTGCCGTTCTTTCCGCTTGGTGTGCCCCAAAAAACGGACAGCTGGACAGCGCTTGGATTAGACTGCGGAAAGAGGAAATACCTGGCTGTCTGGCGGCTTTGCGGCGGTGATAAGCATTGCGTGATACCGCTGAAATGCTGTTCGGCTGAGGAATACAGCATAAGCTGTATCTATCCGTCATTCAATGAAGAGAAGTTCGGATATGATCCAAATGATCGTACAATTTTAGTGGAATTTAGACGTTATCAAATCGCACGTCTTTTCATGCTTGAAGAATTACCATAAATTGCGGTGCAGGTGCGCCGCTGATATTATCCGGAGGGGAATATGGAGATAAAGATCCCGTCGTATGTTGCGGCGGTAATTGACAGACTTATACAAAATGAATATGAAGCCTACATCGTCGGCGGCTGTGTGAGAGACAGCATCATGGGCATAACACCCCATGATTACGATGTTTGCACCAACTGCACTCCCGATGAGATGATGAAGCTGTTCAGCGATTTTCACACCATTGAAACGGGCTTGAAACACGGCACGCTGACGGTCATGTCGGAGCACAAACCTGTTGAGGTCACGACCTACAGGAGCGACGGCGAGTATACCGACCACAGGCGACCCGACTCGGTGAGATTTGAGACCGAACTCAGCGAGGATCTCAAACGCCGTGATTTCACGATAAACGCCATGTGCAGCAATCCCCGCGAGGGTCTTGTGGATATGTTTGAGGGGCAAAAGGACATTGAGGCGGGGGTCATCCGCTGTGTGGGCGTGCCCGAAGAGCGCTTTGAAGAGGACGCTTTGCGCATAATGCGGGCACTGCGCTTTGCATCGGTGCTGGATTTTGAGATAGAGGAGCATACAGCTGCCGCAATGCGCAGCAAGTCGCATCTGCTCAGTGCCATCTCTGCCGAACGTATCTTTTCTGAGCTGAAAAAACTGCTCTGCGGAAAGGCTGTTTGCAGGATACTGCTTGATTACAGCGACCTTATCTCGCTGATAATACCCGAGATAAAGCCCTGCATCGGCTGTGCGCAGAACAATGTCCACCATTGCTACGATGTCTACGAGCATATCTGCCACAGCATCGAGAATATCGAGCCGGATGAGGATCTGCGGCTTGCCATGTTTTTCCATGATATAGCAAAGCCTGCCAAAAAGACCACCGATGAGGAGGGCTGTGACCATTTCAAGCTGCATCAGCTGGCAAGCGCCGATGTTGCCGAAGCTGTGCTGACAAGGCTGAGATCGTCCAACAAGACCCTGAAACTGGTGTGCGGACTGGTGCTTGAACACGACAACCGCATATTCCCGAAGCGCAGGGCAGTCAAGAGATTTATCGCAAAATATGACTATGATATGTTTGAAGCCTGGCTGAAAGTTCGCCGCGCCGATACTCTGGCACAGTCGGACTATCTCCGTGAGGAAAAGCTGGCAGATCTTGACAAACTGGCTGAATTGGGTGAGGAGATCAAAGCGCAGATGTGCTGTCTGAAAGTCACCGATCTGGCTGTGAACGGTCATGATATGATGGCGCTGGGTCATCAGGGTGCCGAGATCAAGGCGGCGCTCAATTTTGCGCTGGATGCAGTCATAGATGAAGTGGCTGTCAATGACCATGAGGCGCTGATGGCGTATATAAAGGAGAATTTCAGATGAGTGAACGGATCAGGCTTTGGTTGAGGTGGGGCGCACTTATTGCCCTGTGTGTGGTAATATTTGTATTTTCATCCTTTGAGGCTCACGATTCCAACGAACAAAGCAATTTTATCGTCGATCGGATCATAGCGCTTTTATTCGATAATTACGCCGAATACTCCGTTCCCAAGCAGGAAGCCCTTTATTCACTGCTGATCGTTCTGGTGAGGAAGGGCGCACATTTTTCCGAGTATGCACTGCTGGCAGTCCTTGCCTTCGGTGCTTTTGTGCGGATTAAGCGGCATTCTCTGCGCTGGCTGGCGGCTGTGGGCTTTGCCTTTGTCTATGCCTGTTCCGATGAATTGCATCAGACCTTTGTTCCGGGACGTGCGGGTATGTTCAGGGATGTGGTCGTGGATACCTCGGGTGCCGCCTGCGGTGCGCTTTTAGCCTGCTTCATCTCGCTGATGATACTTGCACGCAGAGTGCTGAGATCACAGCAAAAGGATGCTAAAGCCGAATAATTATACCTTATGACGTATTTGCTGTCCGCAAATTGTACAAACTACACATTATTATTGCAAATGTTAATATACTGTTGACATTCTTGCAATTGTATAATATAATAATATTAAGCATTTATTTTATTATGATGTGTGGTGATGTTTATGGACAGTCAGAAAAAGAAAAGCATTATTTCTGCAATAAAACAGATCGCGGGCGTTGACAAGCACAGCGAGTATGTGGACAACTATATGTATGCCACGAATATGAGGGCGAGCATATATATGTCTCTGCTGGTCATCGTGCTGGAGATCTGGATGATAATCCGTCTGACAAAGACGATAATCGAAAATGATCTGACGGCTAATTTAAAGCACTATTTTGAGGCTTATTATCTCAATTACTTCATCCTGCTGGGGGCTGGCATCGCTATGCTGCTGATCGCCCTGCGGTTCGTGCTGTGGAAGAAGACGGATAAAAAGTACCTGGGCACTGCGATGAAGTGGGTATTTTCGTTTATATGCATATATTTCGGCATAAAGATATCCATGCAGGATTACGCCAAAGGCGAGCAGATACTCACTTTCCTGACGATGGAACTTTTCGTGGTGTGCCTGCTGACCTGGAGACCTGTGGTGGGCTTCGGGATACTGACCTCATCCTATCTGATATTCTTCTATAAGATAGGCAAGATGCCCGCGCCGAATACGGGCGAACAGGGGCTTACTCTCGCATCGCAGATCAACAGCTTCACCATGTGGCTCTCCACCATGCTTTTCTGTATCTCGAATTACAGAAATATGCTTTCGCAGGCGCTGAAAGAAGAGAGGATGGAGAAGATAAACGCCCATCTTTCCAGGATATCCGTTGAGGACGAGCTTACGGGCATCCATAATATGGTATATTTCAGGAGCGAGTCGGAAAAGCTGATGAAATATGTCACCACCGACCGCAGCAAGGTGGTATTCCTGTTCTTCGATATCGAGAATTTCAAGTCCTTTAACGAAAAGTACGGCTTTATCGAGGGCAACGTGCTGCTGAAAAAGGTAGCAAATATGATATCCGATGCTTTTCCCCATTCGCTGGTATCGAGGTTTTCGGATGACCATTTCGTCGTGCTCACCCGCTTCGACCAAAGCGAGGAGACAGCCGAAAGGCTTTCTCGGGAGATCGGCAGTTTTCAGGACGAGATACATCTCCAGCTGAAATGCGGTGCCTACAAGCCCGACGGCGATGAGACAGACCCGAGTATCGCCTGCGACCGCGCGAGATTTGCCTGCAACAGCATCAAAAAGCATTATGACTGCGTTTACAGGCTTTATGACAAGGTGCTGGAAGATAAATTCCAGCTGAAACAGTACATCGTCAACAGCATCGACAGCGCCATAGCCAACGACTGCATCAAGGTGTACTATCAGCCTGTGGTCTCCACCAAAACGGGCAAAATAGTGGGACTGGAAGCCCTTGCCAGGTGGAAGGACCCGCGCTACGGGCTGCTGCCTCCCGCATCTTTCATAGAGATACTGGAGGAATACCGCCAGATACACAAGCTGGATATCTGCATAATCAACAACGTATGCCGCGATTACCGCAACGCCACTAAGAACGGTCTGCCCTTCGTGCCTGTGTCGCTGAACTTCTCACGCCTTGATTTTGAGCTTTGCGATATAGTTGAGGAGCTTAAAAAAAGTGCGGCGAAATACTCGGTGCCCTCCGCTTTTCTGGATGTGGAGATAACCGAGAGCGCACTCACCGATCAGCTGGGATATTTGCAGGATGCAATGGACAGACTGCGGGAAGCGGGCTACAGGATATGGCTGGATGATTTTGGCAGCGGCTATTCTTCGATGAACGTGCTGAAGGATTACCAGTTCGATGTATTGAAGATCGATATGAAATTCCTGACAGGATTTGCCAATAATCCCAAGACCCGCCCGATAATCAGCAACATCGTTGACCTTACCAAGCGCCTTAATATGATCTCGCTGACAGAGGGCGTTGAAACGAAGGAACAGTTTGATTTTCTGGCATCCATCAACTGCGAACGCGCACAGGGATTTCTGTTCAGCCGCCCCGTTCCCGAAGAGGAACTGCGGAAGCTGGTATCCGACGGAAAGCTGAGTTTCTCCGAAGAATACCGCAGCATACAGGTGTAGATGATTTTCAATACTATATAAGATGGCTGCTGCATCATGCGGCAGCCGCTTTTTTATGGCACAAAAAGAGCGGTACGCAGTATTTTGCGCACCGCCTGTGATATCCTGTTATCAGCTGGTCTTTTCCTCGTATATCGCCGCCACTTCGTCTATGTCGCCCGAAGCTATCAGCTCGCCGTGGTCCAGCAGGATGGCTTTGTTGCAAAGCCTCTTTACCTGATCGAGAGAGTGGGAAACGAACAGCACCGTCACATTGGATTTGAACATACTCATGATCTTAGCTTCGCTCTTTTTGCGGAACTTTGCATCGCCCACCGAAAGCACTTCGTCAAGGATGAGTATATCGGGTTCCACCTGTGTGGCGATGGCGAAACCAAGCCTTGTCTTCATACCCGAAGAATAGTTCTTTATAGGCACATCGATGAATTTTTCCAGCTCTGCGAATTTGACGATATCGTCAAATTTTTTGTCCACGAATTCCTTAGAATAGCCCAGCACCGCACTGTAAAGATAAATATTCTCAGCGCCTGTGTACTGCGAATCAAAGCCCGCGCCCAGTTCCAGCAGCGGCACCAGTCTGCCGTGTCTGATGACCTGACCCTCTGTCGGCTTGAACACGCCCGCGATAACTTTCAGCAGTGTACTCTTGCCCGCACCGTTCAGCCCGAGTATACCCACGCGGTCGCCCTTTTCGATCTTGAAATTGACATTTTTGAGCGCCCAGAATTCGTTGTATTTCAGCTCGCCTTTCAGCATCTTTATCATATACTCTTTGAGACTGTCCAGCTTTTCCTGACTCAGGTTGAACTTCATGCCAACGTCGTTGACCTCTATCGCATAATTTGCCATTATGTATTTCCTTTCGTACAGACCCTCTCCCTTTCGGGCGGTAAGGGCGAATATAGCAATCCGCCTTAAGACCCATATATCCGAGTTTTGTGAACGGATGCTGTGGATCTGTACAGCCGGATCGCTATAGTTAAATATGCAGTATAAAATTATCCTGATGCTTTTTGAACAGCGCCACACCGACGATCACCGACAGAACGCTGACCACTGTGGGCATTATCACCCAGAAAGGGTCTGCGAACATGGAGTTCCCGTATACAGCATCGCGGAAGCACTTGATTATCGCATACAGCGGGTTCAGCTTGAATATCCACGCATGACCCGTTTTAGCCATTGTGTCCACCTTGTAGAAGATAGCGCAGGTGTACATTATCAGCATCAGCGCCACGTCCCAAAGGTATTCGAGATCGCGGAAAAATACCGACATGGTGGAAAGTATCATGCCCACGCCCAGCGTAAGCAGGAACAGCAGTACCAGCGGAATGATGGCTGTGATGCACCATACATTGGGGTATACCTTGAATACTATCGTAGCCCCCAGAAGCACTATCAGCGATATGGCAAATATCACGAAGTTATATAGCACGCTTGAAAGGGGATAGATGTATTTGGGTACGTACACCTTTTTTATCATGCCCGCGTGCTGTCTGATAGACTTCATCGCAAATTTTGTGCCCGATGAGAAGAAGCTGTAAAGCAGTCTTCCCGTCAGTATGTATACCGGGAAAGTCTTGTCGTCCTTGCCGAAAAATGTGCCGAATACCAGTGTCAGTACACAGGTGGTCAGCAGCGGTTCCAGCAGTGTCCATAAAATTCCGAGATATGAGCGGCGGTATTTCAGCTTGATGCCTTTTTTTACCAGCTCTCTCAGGAGAAAACGGTACTTTTTGAAAGTATCAATTTGTTTTTCTAACATATCATACCTCACTAACAGTCATGCCCGTCGGCACAACATCTATATATATATTACCATACTGACTTTTTAATGTCAACTATTTATTCGCACAAAAAAGCAGGGGCGCGTGAATGTCTTTATGTTGAAAAATGGGCGTTTGTGACGTTTTTATGACCTGCCCGCAGAGGGGATTTTCGGCGCTTTTCCGCCCGGGGTCCGGTGTTCGCAGAAAAAATTATAACCAATGCTATTGACAAATCCCGAAGTTTCGGTTATAATAAGCCATGTCAGCAGGACAAAGAAAATTTTTGAAAGGACGGTGAGTCGAATGAAAAACTTTAGCAACAGCTTTAATTATGCAAACAATACCATATTCAGGGAGACTTGCCGGTGCAGACAGCGTTAAGCTGTAAAATTTTAGCATTCAGGGCGTGTTTCCTTATGGGAACACGCCTTTTTTGTATATATGCATCGGCTGAACAGGAGGACAGATGATCTTACAGACGATAGACGGGATAACTTTCAGGATGAAAGAAAAGTACGACTTTGGCTTTCTTTCGCGTTATGGCAGAGTTTTCAAGGTGTTTGACGATCAGGATTCGGGCAATATCTGCTTCGGGGCAAGCGGTGAACATGGCAGGCTTTTTCTGAAATTCGCAGGTGCGCCCACTGCCGAATACAGCGGTACTGCTGAGGATGCTGTGACAAGACTCAGGAGCACAGTGAAGATATATGAGGAACTCAGACATGATATGCTTATAAACTATCGCGGCTGTGAGGACACAGGCGGCGGCTTTATGCTGATATTTGACTGGGCTGAGGGCGAGTGCATGGGCAGGATGTATGAGGAGAGCCATAAAAAGATAATGGCACTGCCTGCGGAGGAAAAGCTGGATATCTTTGCCGCAGTGACGGAATTCCTCAAAAGCACCGCCGCACAGGGCTATACAGCGATAGACTTCTACGACGGCAGCATAATGTATGACACTGAGACAAAGAAGACCACGATATGCGATATCGACTTTTTCCGCAGACAGCCGGCAGTAAATGATATGGGGCGAATGTGGGGGAGCGAAAGGTTCATGTCGCCTGAGGAATACAAGTTTGGTGCACCTCTCGATGAGATAACCAATGTGTTCACACTGGGGCAGACAGGATTTTCGCTGTTTACCGACAGCTGCCGTGAAAGGGAAGTTTTCCCGCTGACTGACAGGTGTTACGAAGTACTTAAAAAAGCAACAAGTGCCGACAGGAACGAAAGATACAGCACGATAGCCGAAATGGAAAAAGACTGGAAAGCGGCACTTGATGAGAACGATAAGGAGAGATAATATGTTTGAATTAAAGGGAAAGTACGGCACCGCAAAGGTATTCACCGATATATGCGATGAGACTGCCGTAGCACAGATAATAGAGCTTATGAACCAGCCCATGTCAGAGGGACAGAGAGTGCGTATAATGCCCGATGTCCATGCGGGGGCGGGATGCACCATAGGTACCACCATGACCATCACCGACAAGGCTGTGCCCAATCTGGTGGGCGTAGATATCGGCTGCGGCATGGAGACAGTAAAGTTAAAGGAAAAGCACATAGAGGTCCAGCAGCTGGATAAGCTGATATACCGCGAGATACCCTCGGGCTTTGATATAAGGAAGAAGCCTCACCGCTTCAACGGCAGGATAGACCTGACGGAGCTTTACTGCTTTGATATGATAAACC
>NZ_CAMHRZ010000142.1 GCF_946187255.1 uncultured Ruminococcus sp. | reverse complement strand
GTCGTCTTCTTCTTAGCCTGAGCCATGCTTCATACCCTCCCTTACTTCTTCTTGTTAGCGATGGTCTTAACAGGACCCTTACGAGTTCTTGCATTCGTCTTGGTTCTCTGTCCTCTAACGGGCAGACCCTTTCTGTGACGAAGACCTCTGTAGCAACCGATCTCTGTCAGTCTCTTGATGTTCAGAGCAACTGTTCTTCTCAGGTCGCCCTCAACAGTCAGGTTGTGATCTATATACTCACGAAGCTTAGCTACGTCATCCTCAGACATATCCTTAACTCTTACGTCGGGATTAACGCCTGTTTCCTTGATGATCTTAGTAGCAGTCTTCTGACCAATGCCGTAAACGTAGGTAAGAGCGACTTCGATCCTCTTATCTCTGGGCAGGTCTATACCAGCAATACGAGCCATTATTTAGCTGCACCTCCATTATTGGTTTGTTAGCCCTGACGCTGCTTGTGCTTGGGGTTCTGGCAGATAACCATTATCTTGCCCTTCCTCTTGATGATCTTGCACTTTTCGCAGATAGGCTTAACTGAAGGTCTTACTTTCATTGAAATACCTCCTTCGATTTTCCGAGCCTCGCGGCTCTAAACGTATAAGGGAAAGCCTTGTTGCAACCGCTTTGCTTACTTAGCTCTCCAGGTTATTCTTCCCTTTGTCAAGTCATAAGGCGACATCTCGACTGTGACCTTATCACCGGGTACTATACGAATGTAGTTCATACGCAGCTTACCCGAAATATGAGCAAGAATTTTATGACCGTTTGTGAGTTCAACTTTGAAAGTCGCATTCGGCAGTGCCTCTACGACCGTACCCTCAACTTCAAGTACATCTTCTTTCGACATTAAAAAACCTCCCCACTCAAAGGTCTTGTCTGCTGCTGTTCGGTATGGGTCAGGTACCGATAGATCAGCCGTCTCAACTTTTTGTTTGTCAGCTCGCCGGTATACACAGGCGCATCCGCAGGTGAAATGTGCTTCATGCTTTTCTTCTTCGGATGTTCTGCCTTGCGGTGTCTACCATCCGCGATATACACGAAGCCGCCGTCAACTCCCACTGCAACAAAGCAGGAGCCTTTCTCACGGCCTGCCAGCGCCCATACAAGTGAACCGACCTGTATTACACTCTCCGTCATCACAGTCTGCTGAGTATTACGCAGCCATCCTGTGTAACAGCGACAGTGTGTTCAAAATGTGCGGACCATTTTCCATCCAGGGTCTTGACTGTCCAGCCGTCTGGCAGTACCTTGATACCTGCGCTGCCCATATTTATCATGGGCTCGATGCATATTACCATACCTGCCTGAAGTCTGACACCGTGACCTGCCCTGCCGTAGTTCGGCACCTCGGGATCTTCGTGAAGATCTCTGCCGAGACCGTGTCCGCAGTATTCTCTGACGACTGAAAAACCTCTGTCCT
This sequence comes from uncultured Ruminococcus sp., assembly GCF_946187255.1. Taxonomy (GTDB): domain Bacteria; phylum Bacillota; class Clostridia; order Oscillospirales; family Ruminococcaceae; genus Hominimerdicola. Next base: position 7,308 of record NZ_CAMHRZ010000142.1, on the reverse strand, counting down.
CGTTATACTTCTGTATAGCCGCACCGATGTCGCCGAGTCTCACGCCCGGCTTGACCATTTTGATCGCCTCGTAGAGACTTTCCTCGGTTGAATCAAGGAGCTTCTGAACGTCGTCCGAGATCTTGCCGCAGGCAAATGTCATGCAGGAATCACCGTGATAGCCATCCACGAACGCTCCCGTATCAACGGAAACTATGTCGCCTTCAAGTATCTTCCTGTTGCCGGGGATACCGTGTATGACCTCGTCATTCACAGATATGCAGGCAGCAGCGGGGAACCCGCCGTAGCCCTTGAATCCCGGCTTCGCGCCGTGGGAGAGAATGAACTTCTCCACCACTTTGTCCAGCTCACGGGTAGTCATACCCGGTCTGAGCGCTTCACCTGCTGCTTTCAATGCGCCTGCGGTCAGCTGACCTGCCTTGCGCATCTTTTCGATTTCCTTATTGGATTTGATACATATCATTTAAATTACGCTTTCTATATAAATATCAAGCCTTGAGAACAGCCATGACTGCTGCGGTAGTTTCCTCAACAGTCTCACGACCCTTAACGGATGTGAGCTTGCCCTGCTTCTCATAATAGCCCTTAAGAGGCTCGGTGGTCTCATGATATGTTGCCAGTCTGCTCTTTACAGTCTCGGGCTCGTCGTCCTTGCGGATAACGATGGGCTTGCCGCAGTTATCGCAAACGCCTTCCACCTTGGAGGGTTTATACTCCACATGGTAGGTAGCGCCGCAGTCGAGGCAAACTCTTCTGCCGGAAAGTCTCTGCTGGATAGCCTCATCGGATACATCGATCTCGATGACCTTATCTATCTGAACGCCCATAGCGTCCAGAGCTTCAGCCTGGGGAACAGATCTGGGGAAGCCGTCGAGAATGAAGCCATTCTGTGCGTCAGGCTCTGCGATCCTGTCCTTCAGTATACCGATAACGATATCATCGGAAACAAGTGCGCCTGCGTCCATAGCTGCCTTAGCCTTCAGACCGTACTCTGTACCTGCCTGAACAGCAGCTCTGAGCATATTGCCTGTGGAAATGGTAGGAATGTTCAGCTCCTTGCAGATGACCTCAGCCTGAGTGCCTTTACCTGCACCGGGAGCGCCCAAAAGAATGATATTGTTCATTATTCTTACCCCTTTCTCGATGGTTTTGATTATTTCAGGAAGCCCGAGTGATGACGCATCATCATCTGAGATTCCATAGTTCTTGCCGTTTCAAGCGCAACGCTTACAACGATGAGTATGGAAGTACCGCCCATTGCGATATTCATCTTGGTTATAGCTGTAAAGATGATAGGGAATATAGCGATTATACCCAGGAACACAGCGCCGACCAGAGTGATCTTTCCGAGGATCTTCTGGAGGTAGTCGCTGGTAGGCTTACCGGGTCTGATACCGGGAACGCCGCCGTTGTTCTGTCTGAGGTTGTTAGCGATCTCGATCGGGTTGTAGGACATACTTACATAGAAGTAGTTGAACGCGATGATGAGAACGAAATACAGACAAGCGTAGAACGGATGAGTGTACTCAAACCACTTGAGCAGACCTGCGTAGAATGTACCCGCCTTAGGTTCGCCTGTGAAGAGTTTGAGTGTCTGCGGTATAGACATAAAGCTCATAGCAAAGATGATGGGGAGAACGCCGCTCATCGCGATCTTGATCGGGATGTAAGTGCTCTGACCGCCGTACTGCTTTCTGCCTACTACGCGCTTGGCATACTGTATCGGGATTCTTCTCTCGGCGTTGTTCATGAAGATGATGAACGCGATCATGAGGATGAATACCACGATGATTATCGGAACGAGTACCATATTCTTAACTTCGCCTGTCTTCATCAGCTCGAACAGTCCGAGAACAGCCTCAGGACCTCTTGCGATGATACCTGCGAACAGCAGCATGGATACGCCGTTGCCGATACCCTTTTCATTTATCCTGTCGCCCAGCCATATAGTCAGCGAGGCGCCTGCAACGAAGCAGAAGATAATGATGACTTCTGTGAAATATCTCTCAAAGGTATGGCCTGAATACATTACTATCTGCTGACCGTTAACGTTCATCAGTGTTCTGTAGTAAGCCCAGCCCTGGAACAGTGCGATACCGAGTGCAGTGTACTTGGTGATCTTGTTGAGGGTCTTTCTGCCCTCCATGCCCTCCTTGGAGAGTCTCTCCAGCGGAGGCAGTGCGTAGGTCAGCAGCTGAATGATGATCTGCGCGTTGATGTAAGGACCGACGGACAGTGCCATCAGTGTTGCCTTTGAGAAGTTACCGCCCGAAAGGACGTTCAGGTAACTGAAGAAGTCACCTGAATTTTTGCTGCCCTCGAACCAGTCGTTCAGAGCAACAGGATCGAGATAGGGAACGGGGATAGTACCGCCTATCCTGTATATAACTATGATGAGAAATGTAAATAGGAGCTTTCTTCTTAATTCCGGAACCTTCCAGGCATTACGAAATGTCTCTATCACAATTACATCACCTCAGCCTTCCCGCCTGCCTTTTCGATTTTCTCCTTAGCTGCTGCGGAGAACTTAGCAGCCTTGACGGTAAGGTTTTTGGTGAGGTCGCCGTTGCCGAGGACCTTAACTCCATCATACTCCTCCTTGAGGATGCCGGATGCCTTCAGCAGTTCAAAATCAACTACTGTGCCGTCAACGAACTTCTCAAGATCGGATACGTTGATGATCGCATACTTGGTTGCGAATATATTGTTGAATCCACGCTTAGGAATTCTTCTTGCAAGAGCGGTCTGACCACCCTCGAAGCCGGGTCTGATGCTGCCGCCGGATCTGGCCTTCTGACCCTTGTGACCCTTACCTGCAGTCTTACCGTTTCCTGAACCGTGACCTCTGCCCACGCGCTTAACGTCCTTTACAGCGCCGGGATTAGGTGATAATTCGTGAAGCTTCATGTTGTCGCACCTCCCTGCTTACGCTTCGGTTACTTTAATAAGGTGGGATACCAGCTTGATCTTGCCCTGTGTACAAGCATTATCGGGCTGTTCGGTCGTATCCCCGATTTTTCTCAGACCAAGAGAATTTGCAGTGGCGATCTGCTTCTCGCTTCTGCCATGCAGGCTCTTGACCAGCTGAATTTTCAGGTTTGCCATACTGTTCATCCTCCTTATTCAAATATTTCCTTAACAGTCTTGCCTCTCAGCTCAGCGATCGCCTCAGCGCTTCTTACGCTGGTCAGACCGTTGATGGTAGCTCTTACTGCGTTGTAAGGATTATTAGAGCGAAGCGACTTTGCTCTGATATCTCTTATGCCGGCTGCTTCAACCACTGCTCTCACAGTGCCGCCTGCGATGATACCTGTACCGGGAGCGGCGGGCTTGAGGAGAACCTCACCTGCGCCGAACTTGCCTACGATCTCGTGGGGGATAGTTGTACCCTTCAGAGAGATCCTTACCAGGTTCTTCTTAGCGTCCTGAATAGCCTTTCTGATAGCGTCGGGAACTTCACCCGACTTACCGATGCCGAAGCCAACGATTCCGTTGCCGTCGCCAACTACTACAAGTGCGGAGAACTTCATGATACGGCCGCCCTTAACAGTCTTGGATACTCTGTTTATTGCTACGACCTTTTCCTGCAGCTCTTCGATCTTTGAAGCATCTATTAAAGCCATTGTTTTTCCTCCTCTTCTTAGAACTTAAGTCCGCCTTCACGGGCACCGTCTGCAAGCTCCTGCACACGGCCGTGATAAAGGAAACCGCCTCTGTCGAATACGACATTTTCAATTCCCTTTGCCTTAGCAGCTTCTGCGATCATCTCGCCGACCTTGCGTGCGCCTTCCTTGTTGCCGCCGTTGCCCTCGAAGCCCTTGCTCATGGAGGAAGCGGAAGCCAGTGTTACGCCGTTAACATCGTCGATGATCTGTGCATATATATGCTTAGAGGAGCGGAATACGTTGAGGCGGGGGCATTCGGGAGTACCGCTGATCTTGTTGCGGATCCTCTGATGTCTCTTGATTCTTGCCTTAGCTCTGTCAAGCTTTTTAACCATAGTGATTCTCTCCTTTTATTACTTCTTGGCGCCCTTGCCTGCCTTACCTTCCTTGCGGATAATGTACTCGCCCTCATAGCGGATACCTTTTCCCTTATAAGGCTCGGGGGGACGCTTTTCGCGGATCTCACAAGCAAACTGACCTACTTCCTGCTTGTCACAGCCCGATACTACAACGTGGTTCGGATCGGGAACGTCCAGCTTGATAGTGTCAGTCTCTTCAAAGATCACCTGATGAGAGTAACCCAGGTTCATTACCAGGTTCTTGCCCTGCTTCTGTGCTCTGTAACCAACACCAACGATCTCCAGCTTCTTGGAGAAACCATTGGATACACCCTCGACCATATTGTTTACGAGTGTTCTGGTCAGACCGTGCAGCGACTTGTGCAGCTTATCCTCGGAAGGACGTGCTACTGTGATAACGCCGCCGTCTACCTTGATTATCATATCCTTGTGGAATGTTTTTGTAAGTGTGCCCTTGGGACCCTTAGCTGTAACTACGTTGCCGTCTGCAACGCTCACCTCTACACCTGCGGGAACAGTAATGGGCTTCAATCCTATTCTTGACATTTTTCAGCCCTCCTTATTACCATACAAATGCGAGGACTTCGCCGCCGACATTCAGCTCTCTTGCCTTCTTATCGGTGATAACGCCCTTGGATGTGGATACGATTGCGATACCCATACCCTTGATTACCTTAGGCATATCCTCACAGCTTGCGTAGATCCTCAGACCGGGCTTGGAAACTCTTCTCAGCCCTGTGATCACGGAATTTCTGTTCTCATCGTACTTGAGAGTGATCCTGATGATACCCTGCTTACCATCCTCTATAACGGTGAAGTTCTTTACATAGCCCTCATCTACGAGGATCTGTGTGATAGACTTCTTCATATTAGATGCAGGTACATCGACAGTCGCATGCTTAGCTGTGCTAGCATTGCGTATTCTTGTTAACAGATCTGCAATAGTATCTGTAATCTGCATTGTGCCTACCTCCTTCTTACCAACTTGCCTTCTTAACGCCGGGGATCTGACCGTCATGTGCCAGCTCTCTGAAGCAGATACGGCATACGCCGAACTTTCTCAGATATGCATGGGGTCTGCCGCAGATCTTGCATCTGTTATAAGCACGAGTGGAATACTTGGGAGCAGCCTGCTGCTTGTTTATCATAGCCTTCTTTGCCATTTAACGTATCCTCCTCATTACTTCTCAGCGAAAGGTGCGCCCATGAGTCTGAGCAGCTCCTTGCCTTCTTCGTCAGTCTTAGCGGTAGTGATAAAGTTGATATCCATACCTCTAACTTTATCGATCTTATCATACTCGATCTCAGGGAAGATCAGCTGCTCCTTCAGACCGGTGGAGTAGTTGCCTCTGCCATCGAAGGAATTGGGGTTGATACCTCTGAAATCTCTTACGCGGGGGAATGCTACGTTGAACAGTCTGTCAACGAATTCGTACATCTTCTCCGCTCTCAGTGTTACCTTAACACCGATGATCTGTCCATCTCTCAGCTTGAAGTTAGCAACGCTCTTCTTAGCCTTGCATACGATGGGCTTCTGACCGGTTATAGCAGCCAGATCGGTCATGATAGCATCGATGACCTTCTTATTATCCTTATCAGCGCCGCAGCCGACGTTGATTACTACCTTGTCCAGCTTAGGGATCTGCATTACGTTAGCGTAGCCGAATTTCTTCATCAGTTCAGGAGCTACTGTGCTAACATACTGTTCTTTAAGTCTTGCAGCCATGTTTAACTCCTCCTTCTTAGAATTCTTCGCCGCAGCTCTTGCAAACTCTTACCTTAGTTCCGTCTTCCAGGAACTTGTGAGCTACTCTGGTAGGCTTGCCGCACTTGGGGCATATTGCCATTACCTTGGATGCATACATTGCAGCCTCAGCATCTACGATGCCGCCCTGCTGCTGTGCGCTTCTGGGCTTAACGTGCTTTCTTGCTACGTTCAGACCCTCAACGATCACCTTGCCCTCCTTGGGGGATACTGCAAGTACCTTGCCCTGCTTGCCCTTGTCCTTGCCGGACAGAACAACTACGGTGTCGCCGGATTTAACGTGTACCTTATTCATTTCAACGACACCTCCATTACAGAACTTCCGGAGCCAGGGACAGGATCTTCATATAATCCTTATCTCTCAGTTCCTTTGCCACAGGTCCGAATATACGGGTTCCTCTGGGATTCTTATCTTCCTTGATTATTACAGCAGCGTTCTCATCAAAGCGGATATAAGTACCGTCCGCTCTTCTCAGACCCTTTGCCGAACGAACGATGACAGCCTTTACTACATCGCCCTTCTTAACAACTCCGCCTGGTGTTGCTTTTTTAACAGAACAAACTACAACGTCACCGATGTTTGCATACTTTCTTCTCGTACCGCCGAGAACACGGATGCACATAAGCTCCTTAGCACCGGAGTTATCTGCAACCTTCAGGTAAGTCTGCATCTGTACCATTGAAGCGCTCCTCCTTTCAAATCACTGGGACTCAGTACCGCGGCAGAAGCGTATCACGCTCTGCCAAAGTACCTTGCACTCATTTATAATTACTTAGCCTTTTCGATGATGTTAACAAGTCTCCATCTCTTGTCCTTGGAAAGAGGTCTTGTTTCCATTACCTTAACGGTATCGCCGATGCCGCACTCGTTGTTTTCATCGTGTGCCTTCAGCTTTACTGTCTTCTTGATGATCTTCTTGTAAAGAGGGTGCTGAACGTTATCCTTGATAGCTACGACGATAGTCTTGTCCATCTTGTTGGAAACAACAGTACCAACTCTTGTCTTTCTCAGATTTCTTTCGCTCACAGTGATCCTCCTCCTTTATTACTGAGCTTCGGACTCATGCTTACGAATGAATGTCTTGACACGAGCAATGTCCTTCTTCACAGCCTGAAGTCTCTTGGGGTTCTCCAGCTGGTTCACAGCATGCTGGAAACGAAGATTGAACAGCTCTTCCTTAAGCTCTGCGAGCTTGGTGTTCAGCTCCTCTGCGGTCATTTCCTTGATCTCATTTGCCTTCATTACTGTTCACCACCCGTCTCTTTTACTATAAACTTACACTTGATGGGGAGCTTGTGCATAGCGAGTCTCATAGCCTCTCTAGCTGTCTCCTCGGGAACACCTGCGATCTCGAACATTACTCTGCCCGGCTTAACTACAGCTACCCAGTACTCGGGAGCGCCCTTACCTTTACCCATTCGGGTACCCAGGGGCTTTCTTGTTGCGGGCTTATCGGGGAATACCTTTATCCAAACCTGACCGCCTCTCTTGATGTATCTTGTCATAGCGATACGGGCA
>NZ_CAMHRZ010000141.1 GCF_946187255.1 uncultured Ruminococcus sp. | reverse complement strand
CTGAAAAATATACGCGACGGCAAGAACCGCACTCGTCCCGATATCAGGATAGATGAGATATTTGAGTTCGATATTGATACGGACAAGTCTCTGCTGGATGAATACTGCGCTAAGGCTGATCTCGTTTTCAACCTTGCGGGCGTTAACCGTCCAAAGGATAACAGCGAGTTCATGGCGGGCAATTTCGGTTTTGCAAGCGAACTGCTGGATACGCTGAAAAAGCATGAAAACAAGTGTCCCGTTATGCTGTCCTCGTCTTTGCAGGCTACGCTGATCGGGCGTTATGACGGCGAATACGGCAGAAGCAAGCTGGCGGGCGAGAATTTATTTTTCGACTACGCTAAAGAGACAGGCGCGACCGTTTATGTTTACCGTTTCCCGAACCTTTTCGGCAAGTGGTGCAGACCCAACTACAACAGCGCTGTGGCAACTTTCTGCAACAATATCGCCAACGATCTGCCGATACAGGTCAATGACAGAAGCACTCAGCTTGAACTGCTTTACATCGATGACCTGATAGAGGAAATGCTGGATGCCATCGAGGGCAAGCCGCACCGCTGCGAGTATGACGAACTTTCGCCTGTTGCGAATGACAGCGGAAAGTTCTGCTATGTGCCGACTACCCACAAGGTCACTCTGGGAGAGATCGTTGATCTGCTGGAGTCTTTCAAGGCACAGCCCGAAACGCTGGTCATGCCCGAGATACCAAATAATAGTTTCGCCAAGAAACTGTATTCAACATATCTGAGCTATCTGCCCAAAGAGAAGACTATCTTCGACCTGAAAATGAACTGCGACGATCGCGGCAGCTTCACCGAACTTCTGAAGACCACTGACTGCGGTCAGTTCAGCGTGAATATTTCTAAGCCGGGTATCACAAAGGGTCAGCACTGGCACAACACAAAGTGGGAATTCTTCATCGTTGTGGCAGGTCACGGGCTGATACAGGAGCGTAAGATAGGCACCGATGAAGTTATCGAGTTTGAAGTATCGGGCGACAGGATACAGGCTATACACATGCTGCCCGGATACACTCATAACATCATCAATCTGAGTGACACCGAGAACCTTGTGACCGTGATGTGGGCGAACGAGCAGTTCGACCCGAAGCATCCCGACACATTCGGTGAGACGGTTTAAATGGTAAACTCAGGTTATATTTTGAAGGAGGAGTAAGAATATGAATTATCTGGTAGTTGTGGCTCACCCCGATGATGAAGTGCTTGGGGCAGGTGCAACGATCAAAAAGCTCATTTCGGAAGGCAATAATGTTGCTGTTGCAATAATGTGTGATGAAGCCGATGCCCGCCAGGATCGTTCTTCCACACTGGCTGAGGATGAAGCTGAGGCAATGAGGATAATGAACGTCACAAGGGTATATCATTCAAATTTCCCGAATATCAAGATGAATACAGTACCTCATCTCGAACTTGTAAAATTCATCGAGTCTTGTATCGCGGATTTCAGGGCGGAAGCCATTTTCACCCATCATCCCTCCGATACGAACAACGATCATGTCATGACAAGCTATGCAGCACAGGCAGCATCCAGATTGTTCCAGCGCAGACCGGGACTTCCGAGACTAAAGAAATTCATATACATGGAAGTGCCATCTTCAACAGAGTGGTCCTTCGATTCCTCCGCAAAGCTGTTTACCCCGAATATGTTCGTCGAGATAGGATTGGACGGAGTATGCCTGAAACTCAAAGCACTGGCTGCCTATAAAGGCGTTATGCGCGATTACCCGCACCCCCGTTCCGATGAAGCTATCACGGGACTGGCGGCTTATCGCGGTGTGCAGGCAGGATGTAATTATGCGGAAGCATTCGATTGTGTTTTTTACAGAACGTGAGGATAATAAATGAAGCCGAGTTTTTTTTACAGGATCATAAAGAGAGCATTTGACATCGTCGTATCGGGTATAGCATTGGTATTGCTGATGCCCGTATGGCTTTTTGCTGTTATAGGCATCACATTATCCGATCCGGGACCTGTGTTCTACTATGCGGACCGTGTTACCAAAAACAATCGCAGGTTCAAGATGTATAAGTTCCGTTCCATGAGGACGGACAAGAACGCCAACGAGAAAAGTCTCCGCCCCGATCAGTGCAGGATATTCCCCTTCGGCAGACTGATAAGGGCTACAAAGATCGACGAGCTGCCCCAGCTGCTGAATGTATTTCTTGGGGATATGTCTATAGTCGGTCCCAGACCCGCTGCTGTCGATCAGCTCGATATCACACGCGGCGGAAAGAATTCCATCGTTGCAAGTGTCAAGTCGGGTCTTACTTCCCCTTCGGCTCTTTATGATTATCTTTACGGCGACGAGATCACCGATGAAGAGGAGTATATGAAGAAGGTCGCACCCACAAGACTTGCGCTGGACAGATACTATATCAAAAAGCAGAACATAGCCTACGACCTTAAAATGATATGGTATACTGTCGTCTGTATACTGGGAACAGTCACTAATAACAAGCCCGACGGCATACTGAAAGAGCTGGTCGGTGCTGTGTCCCGTAAAAAGCGCAGGATCAGAAAAAAAGCAGCGGTGTGATATATATCAAATGACATAGTTTTATACATAGACCGCTTGCAGCTGCAAAAGTGCAGTATCAGGAAGCGGTCTATGTGAGATTATTATAGTAAATAATTCAGGAGGGCAGATCAATGAATATCCTGATCGTATCTCAATACTATTACCCCGAACAGTTCCAGATCAACGAGATCGCCCCCGAACTGGTCAGAAGAGGTCACAAGGTTACGGTACTTACAGGGCTGCCAAATTATCCCAAAGGAGAGATCTATGAGGGATATGAAAAAGGGCGTAGGAATGAAAAGATAGACGGTGTCAGAGTTATCAGAGTCAATGAACACCCGAGAAAAAAGGGTGCTGTAAACCTGTTCCGCAATTATATCAGTTTCGCAGTTCAGGGCAGGATGAGGGCAAAGAGGCTTAAAAATTTTGATATCGTTCTTTGCTATCAGCTTTCACCTGTATCCACTCTCGAACCAGCGATACTCTATGCCAAGAAAAACCATGTGCCGCTGGTCGCATACTGTCTGGATATCTGGCCCGAATCGGCAAAAGCACACACCTCGATAAAACCGCTTTACCAAGCTATCGCTGTGTATTCAAAAATGCTCTACAAAAAATGCGATCACATCGCGGTAACTTCAAGACCTTTTATAGATTATCTCTCGGAAGTAAACGGCATCGATAAGAGGAAAATGAGCTATATCCCGCAGCACGCCGATGATTCCATGCTGAAAAAGGACATAGGTACGGAGGATAACGGCATCGTTGATTTTATGTATGCGGGAAACATGGGGCAGGGACAGCGGCTTGATGTGATAATCAAAGCAGCTGCGAAGATCAGAAGCAGAGATTTTCTTGTTCACATGGTGGGTGACGGTTCACAGCGGGAAGAACTCGAAAAGCTGTCAAAAAAACTGGGAGTACAGGATAAGGTCATCTTTCACGGCAATCAGCAACGTGAGGATATGCCCTCATGGTACAGAAAAGCCGATGTTCTGCTGATTACCCTGAGAGGAAACAACGCTGTCGGCAACACAATGCCGGGAAAATTACAGGCGTACATGACAACGGGCAAACCCGTCTTAGGCGCGATAAACGGCGCAGCGGCGGAAGTCATAAACGCTGCGAAATGCGGCAGATGTGTGGCAGCGGGAGATCATAAAGGTCTTTCGGAACTGATGATGGATTATATCGACAATTCGGATAAGTATAAAGAATGCGGCAACAATGCCAAGATCTATTTCAAGAAACATTTTACACTGGAAAAATACTGTGACAGCTTAGAAAACGTATTAAAGGAAATGGTATGAAAAGACTGATTAAAGGACGTGCGCTGTATACCGAGAAAGACAGGATATGGATCGCACAGGGCATGACATTTTTTGCGGTCGATCACAACGGCAGACCTGTAACCAAAAAGTTCTCCGTAGGTTCAGCAAAGGAAAAGCTGATAGGGATGAACCGTCTTTCAAGACAGCTGCTCAGACAAGGGATACATCACCTTGTCCCGCTGCCATCGGGAGATGTGTTCCTGACTGCCAAAAGGAAGTCCTATGTTGTCAGCAGGGACGGATATATCAAGTATACATTTACAGGGTATCTCGGGAACAAGCCCGGTCATCAGGGGGTATGTGTAACTCCCGACGGGACTATTTTCTTCGGGGAGTATACCCTTAATCCCAAGCGTGATCACGATACTCACCTCTACCGAAGCGTAAACGGCGGTAAGACCTTTGAGAATATCTATACTTTCAAGAGCAATGAGGTAAGACACATCCATTTTATCAAATGGGATCCCTACGAGAAGTGTCTCTGGCTAGGTACGGGAGACGAAGACCGCGAAAATCTCCTGCTGAGAAGTACCGATAACGGCGAGACATGGGAAAAGATCGGCGGAGGTTCGCAGGACTGGCGTGCCATAGGGATATGCTTTGATGAGGGATATCTCACATGGGGAACTGATGCGGGAAGCGTCCCCGATCAGAATCACATAATAAGGATGAGCAGAAAAACACACGAGCTGGAAATACTGGCAGATGCAGAAGGTCCCTGTCACGGGTGCGGCTCATTCAAAGACGGGCGTGTGTTCATCAGTACGGGCGTTGAGGGCGGACAAAACGAGAAAGACCGCTATGCACGCCTGAAACAGATAAAGAACGGCAAGCCCGTCGGTGTGCTGAAACAGCAAAAGGATATCATGCCGCTGATACTTCAGTATGGTGTGATACGTTTTCCTTTGGGTACCGAAAATACAGATCGTGTGGTTTTCACGATGTACGGGCTCAAAAGGAACGGAGAACAGGTATATATAGAATAAAACAGCGATCTGTAATAATCAATAATGATAATAGTTTAATGAGGTGTTGATATGGGGAACAAAAATATCAGGGTACTGCTTCTGGAAGGCTTTGCAAGGCAGTCTATGGCTATGATGGAGTCACTGCACAAGGCGGGCTATCATGTAACTACATATAATAACAGCATGACGGACCTGGGCTATCTTTCCCGCTATCCCGATAAAAAAATACTGGGTTTCTGGGACAGGAACGATGAAAAAAAGTCGGCAAAGGCACTTTTATCTGTACTAAAAAAGGGACACTATGACGTTACTATCCCTATGACGGATTTTTCTGCCACAATGCTTTCAAAATGGAAAAAGAAGTTCAATAAATACACTAAGGTCGCTGTGAATGACTGGGAGGTTTTTCAGAAGGCTGCCGATAAGCAGAATACGATGAACGCTTGTATGGATAATGATATCCCCTGTCCGAAAACATTGAGAAATGCTGAGAGCATCGAGGATGTGCTCGCATCGGGTATCGAGTATCCTTATATAATCAAGCCAAGAATAGGATACGGCAGTATAGGCTTCCATGTGATAAATAATGAAGACGACCTGAGAAAGCATTTTGATGACAGTGTTGAAAAGTATGGTCCAATGCTTGTCCAGGAGTATATCCCTCAGAGCGATATACAGTATAAATGCGAAGTCTTTATCGACGGCAGCGGCGAAGTAAAGAGTGCGGTAGTATTTGACAAGACAAGGTGGTACCCCATTGACGGCGGCTCCACCTGCTGCAGCACCACCGTACACAGACCCGACATCGTTGAAAGCAGTGTAAAGCTGCTGAAAGCGATAGGCTGGAAAGGCTACGGTGACGTGGATCTGATACAGGATCCCAGAGATCATGTGGCAAAGGTCATGGAGATTAATCCCAGAATAACAGCCAGTGTCAAGGTCTGCACTTATGCGGGTGTGGATTTTGCAAGACAGGTCGTGGAATACGAGACAGGCAAAGAGGTAACGGCTTATAATAACTATAAAGCGGGGGTATGTCTGAGGTATATGCATACCGATCTGTTGTGGTTCATAGAATCTCCCGACAGATTTAAAGCCAAGCCCTCCTGGTTCAGCTGGAAAAATACTACCGATCAGATCTGGAACCCTCACGATCCCCTTCCCTGGTTCGGCTATACCATACAGGGCTTCCTGAAATTCGGAAAAGAAATGAAGAAAAGAAAACGATAAGTATCCTTACTTATATGGCAGGTGGAAATGATCTAAATGAATATTGAATACTACTGGTCTAAGTTTGTTCTCATGTTACACGGCAGATCGGTCAGAGGCAGCAGGATCGATAAACGCGCAAGGATCAATTACGGCTCCAATGTTGTCAACAGCACAATGGGGCGTTACAGCTACTGCGGTTATGACAGCTGGATAATCGAAGCAGATATCGGTTCCTTCTGTTCTATATCAAACAATGTCCGCATCGGCGGGCCTGCCCACTCGGTAAACTGGGTCAGTTCATCCCCTGTGTTCTGTAACGGGAAAAATATGTTCGGCAAAAATTTCGGGGATAACCGTTTTGAACCCTTTACCCGCACCACTATCGGCAATGATGTGTGGATAGGCGAATGTGCGATGATAAAAGCAGGCGTAAAGATCGGCAACGGCGCTGTGATAGGAATGGGCAGTGTTGTGACCAAAGATGTGGGCGACCATGAGATATGGGCAGGCAATCCCGCAAAATTCATCAGAAAGCGATTTGATGATGAGATGATAAATAAGCTGACCGATACAAAATGGTGGGACAAGCCCGATGAATGGATCGAGAAGAACGCCGCTAATTTCCCCTCACCCGAAAAGTTTATTAAGGAGATCTCTGATATATGAAAGTGCTTCATCTTTGCCTGTCGGCTTTTTACATAGAGGGTATGTCATACCAGGAGAACCTGCTGCCCCAGTTCCATAAAAAAATGGGCTATGATGTGGAGGTCATCGCATCCTTACAGACATTCAGCAGCAACGGTGAATACACTTACGATGACAAGGCGACAGAGTATGATAACAAATACGGTATCCATGTTAAAAAGCTGGATTACAAAAAGCCTGTCAGGATCTCAAGGATAATAAAGACTTATGTGGGAACATACAAAGCCATCGAAAGCTTTGCCCCCGATATAATATTCATGCATGGAGTGCAGTTCATCGACTCCCGTGTAGTTGTAAAATACATAAAAAAACACCCCAATGTCAAGCTGTATGCGGACAATCACTCCGACTTTTCAAACAGCGCCAGCAACTGGGTGTCCAAAAATATCCAGCACAAGATACTCTGGCGTTACTGCGCACAGAAGCTGAACAAGTATGTTATCAGATACTGGGGCGTACTCCCTGCAAGAGTCGATTTCCTCATAGATATGTACAGGCTTCCGAAAAATAAGGTGGATCTCCTTGTTATGGGTGCAGATGATGAACTGGTCGATGCAGCGGCAAGTCCCGAACTGCGAAAAGAGATACGGAAGAAGTATGGCTTTGAGGAAAGTGATTTTCTCATCGTTAACGGCGGCAAGATCGATCAGTGGAAAAAACAGACACTGCTGCTGATGGACGCTGTCAATCAGATGACGGATAAAAATGTGAAGCTGATGGTTTTCGGGTCGGTCACTCCCGAACTGAAAGAAGACATCGAAAAAAGATGTTCCGACAAAGTGAAATACATTGGCTGGGTGGATTCCGCTGATTCATACGGACTTTTCGCGGCTGGCAATATAGCCTGCTTTCCGGGCCGTCATTCCGTGTTCTGGGAACAGGTGGCAGGTCAGGGAATACCGATGATATGCAAGCACTGGGCGGGAACTACTCATGTTGATCGCGGCGGAAACGTTATATTCCTTCACAATGATTCAGTCAGTGAGATAACCGATGCCCTAAACAAGATGAAGGATAATTTCAGTGACTATAAGTCGAAGGCTGTCAGTGCAAGTCCGCATTTCTTATACAGCAAGATAGCAGAAAGGTCAATCGGGAATGAAGTATCTGTTCATAGTAAGTAAATACGGAAAAGATATACAGACAAACGGCTTGGTACTTAGTTCGATAATCAATGAGATGTTAAAGGACGGGCATGAAGTCGTCTGCTTATCGGAATCGGACTCGGAAAAAGAGTATGATTACAAGGGCGTTAAGGTGTACTCGGTGAAGCAGGCACTGCACGCAGCGCTAAGCAGGAAAAACGCGGCACTCGGAAGAATGCTGGAAATATTCACCGAACTGTTGTTTTACTTCTCCTATCCCTCAAATGATAAATTTGTGGAAGAGAGGATGTACCGTAAGATCCTCGAACTTAATGAACGCTACAAGTTTGACAATATTTATGCCATATACAGAAAATACTCAAACGTCGGGGCTTTGTTGAAGTTCAAGAAGCGTTTTCCGAAATCAAGATGCGGAGTTTTGTTTTTTGACCTCATCGAAGCGAACAGACCGAGAATGTACACCGAAGGATTTTACAGCTCAATCTGCCGCAGGCAGTACCGCAGGATAGGAAAGACAGCTGACAAGGTCTTCCTGCCGAATGACGGCAAATGCGAATCATGGGGACTTCTTCCCGCATCGAAAAGAGCGATGCTGTATTATCCGGGATTTAACAGACGCAACAGTAATTTTGCGAGCACAGAAAAAGGCTCGAAAGACAAAATTATCACCATGATTTTTGCGGGCACGCTGAATACGACATACCGAAATCCCGCACCTTTATTTGAAGTAATAAAAGAACTGGAAAAATTAGGATATAATATTACTCTGAAGCTGTATGCCAAAGGCAACTGCGGCAGTATCATAGATGAGGCTAAAAAAAGTTCCAAAGCGGATATCATCATGAAAGGGATAATCGACAAGGAACAATTGCTGAAAGAATATCAGGATGCAGATATCCTGGTAAATATATCCAACCACAAGCTCAAAGC
>NZ_CAMHRZ010000140.1 GCF_946187255.1 uncultured Ruminococcus sp. | reverse complement strand
AGTGTTCGGCTTTTCCTTTAGCTTGACTATATTATACACCCCGATGCTTAAATACACCTTAAAGATTTCGCAGTGAGCGAAATTTTTCTTTAAAAACAAAACGACCTGCGGGGTGTTCGCAGGCTGTTTCGCGGTGTATTTTATTTAGAGAGGGTGTATCTTATCTTTCCTTTAGCTTGTCTATATTATAACCCGTCACGTTTAAATTTACCTTAAACATTTTCGGCTTTGCGAAAATTTTTCCGAAAAATGTTTTCCCGCACAAACAAAACGACCCACGAGATATTCGTGGGCTGTTCTGCGGTAAAATTATTTATAGGAGAGGGTGAATTCATCATTTAGCTTGACTATATTATATACCCCTCTGCTTAAATATACCTTAAAGAATTTAAGTTTCACAAAAATTTATGCTTCTCTCTTTTCAAGATCGATGCGGTTTTCAAGATCGGTAGTTACCGTCAGCTCATCGCCGCTGGCACCGACCTTCACAAGTCCTATGCAGCCCTCGCCGTTCTCCACGATGACCTCTGCGATCTTGTCCTCCACTTCGGCTCTTATCACGCGGCGGATATCTCTTGCGCCCAGCTTCTTGCCGTGGCTCTTCTCTGCGATGAGCTTCAATGCCTCGTCGGTATACTCCAGCCTGATAGCCTTCTCGGACAGCGGCACCTTCATCTCGTCAAGCATCAGGGCGGCTATGCGCTCGTAGTTCTCCTTTGTCAGCGGGTTGAACTTGATTATCTCGTCCACACGTCCGATAAACTCGGGTTTGAGGAACTCCTGCAGTGCCTTCATCGCCTTGTTCTCGGCTATTGCGCTCTCGGTCTTGTTGAAGCCTACGCCCGAATCCTTGTCGGCAGCACCCGCATTGGAGGTCATTACTATCACAGTGTTCTCAAAGGAAACGCTCCTGCCCTGAGAATCGTTTATCCTGCCCTCGTCCAGTATCTGCAAAAGCAGGTTCATCACGTCGGGGTGCGCTTTCTCTATCTCATCAAAGAGTACCACGCTGTAGGGTCTGCGCCTTACCTTTTCGGTCAGCTGTCCCGCCTCGTCGTAGCCCACATATCCCGGAGGTGAGCCGATCAGCTTGGATACGCTGTGCTTCTCCATATACTCCGACATATCTATCCTGATAAGCGGCTCCGTCGCATCGAACAGCGACTCGCCCAGTACCTTTACCAGCTCTGTCTTTCCCACGCCAGTGGGTCCCACGAATATGAAGGACGCAGGTCTGCGCCTTTTGGCAAGCTGCACCCTTGTGCGCTTGATAGCCTTTGCCACCTTGTCCACAGCTTCGTCCTGCCCGATGATGCGCTTTGACATCTCCTCACGCAGATTTCTTATCTTCACGAACTCGGTCTCGGCTATCTTGTTGGCGGGTATGCCCGTCCACAGCTCTATGACCTTTGAGATATCCTCGTCCGTAACGTAGACGTTCTCCACCTTGTCTTTCAGGTCGTCTATCTTCTTGCGCAGGCGGCTTATCTCGCTCCTCTCCCTTGCGATTATCTCGTAATCGGGGTTGTCGGTGCTCTCATAGGTATCCATGAGGTCGGTGTGCTTTTTCAGCTCTTCCTTTGCCTTGTCATACTCGTTTATCTCGGGAGTGCGTATGCTCGTGCAGGCGCAGGCTTCATCCAGCAGGTCGATAGCCTTGTCGGGCAGGAACCTGTCGTTGATATACCTCTCGGAAAGTATGGCACACTTGCGCAGTGATTCCTTGCTTATGTGTACTCTGTGGTAGTCCTCGTAGTACTTGCTTATGCCCTCCAGTACAGCCACGGTATCCTCCACCGTAGGCTCACCCACTGTAACGGGCTGGAAGCGTCTTTCCAGTGCGGAATCCTTCTCGATATACTTTCTGTACTCTGAGAAAGTGGTCGCACCTATTACCTGTATCTCGCCCCTTGAAAGGCTGGGTTTCAGTATATTCGCCGCATTCATGCTGCCCTCTGAATCGCCCGTGCCTACCAGTGTATGCACCTCGTCGATGAACAGTATGATATTGCCCTCTGCCTTGACTTCCTCAACGAGACCCTTGCAGCGGCTCTCAAACTGTCCGCGGAACTGTGTGCCCGCCACCAGTGAGGTCAGGTCGAGAAGGTATATCTCCTTGCCCAGCAGGTGGAAAGGTACGTCACCCGCAACTATCCTCTGTGCGATGCCCTCAGCTATGGCGGTCTTGCCGACGCCGGGCTCACCTATCAGACAGGGGTTGTTCTTCTGTCTTCTGGAAAGGATATGCTCAACTCTGGATATCTCCCTGTCCCTGCCGATGATATTGTCCAGCTCGCCATCACGCGCCTTCTGGGTCAGGTTGGTGCAGTAGTTATTGAGGAATTTCAGCTTCTTGCCGTTCTTCCCTCTCTGCTCCTTTTCGGGCTGCTCTGTCTGCTTCCTCTTGGGTGCTTCGGGCATTATCCCGCCGAAGCCCTCACCGCCTGTCAGGTTCTTTTCCAGATTATCTGCCATGCTCTTGATACCGCCGAAAAGGTTCGACAGTATATCGGGCATGGTCCCGCTTCCTCCGGGCTCGAAATCCTTGCCGTCATCCAGGTCGTCGAAGGTATCGTTCATCGCTTCGATATCCTCATCGGATATACCCATCTTTTTGATATACTCCTCCACCTGAGGAATTTTCAGCTCTCTTGCGCAGCTCAGACAAAGTCCCTCGTTCTTCATTGATCTGGGGTCGTTGGGGTCATTGGGGTTGGTGGACGATACGAACACCACCGCAGGTCTTTTGCCGCATCTTGAACACTTTATCATGCTGTTATCTCCCTTCTGTATTTTTCTGTATTTTTCATATTACTCATCATCTTCTTTTCGGTATACTATAATGACGAAAGTCCGCAGTACAAGCCGCTGTTATTCATATACAGCCCCTCCCCGCCGGGGGTCTCGAACCTGCACTCAAAGGCATTTGCCGCCTTTATCAGCGAGCCTGCGAATTCATACACCACATTGAAATCCGGCGAAACGAACTCCGCCCTTACGCTGTATTTGTCGCTCTTCAAGCTGCATACTTCGGGTTCTTCGCCGCTTTCATGCAGATCCAGGTTGAATATGCCGCTGTATGTCCTGAAGGAAGCAGTCTTTCCGTTCTCTATCAGCCTGACATTGCGGTTGTGTGAAGCCAGTACGCCGCCGCGCTTTGATTCTATCACCTTGCCCGATCCGTCCTGTGCGGAGAAGCTGTATTCGCCCTTTCTGCCGTCATCGTAAGCTCTTGCCGCGCTTATCAGATCTCCCTGCGCATCAAAAAGCAGGAAGGTCAGACTTACCACTGTCCTGTACATCAGCACCGTGAACTCATCCGTACACGCCGCCGAACAGTCGTAGCTCTTATATACCCTGTACATCATGCACCTCCGTCATCAATTGTAGAAAAACTCAAAGAAATATCTGAAAACGTAGCTTTCTCTGCCTATATCGGCATTCATCATGCTCATGCTGTTCTTGGTGGCAGTGCAGAAGGTACTCAGCACCCATGCGGCAGCCGCACAGTATATCAGTCCCTTTACGACACCTATGCCCAGTCCTCCGAAGCGGTCGGCAGCTTTGAGCTCCTTCTTTTCGCCTGCCAGACCCATTATCATGACTATCACTCTCATCAGCAGCACTGCCACAAGGTAGCATATCCCGAACATCAGTGTGCGTATCACGCCTACCAGTACGGGCTTTATCGCCTTTTCAACTATATAGTCGGCTGCGTCCTCCTTGCTCTGTGACGCTGCTCTGGTTATACACTCCCGCAGTTCATCGCTGTTTATGTTCACCCGCTGTATATACGGTGCCAGGTCGGTGCCCGCTATCCTTTCGTTGATAGCCCCGGGCAGCTCCGCACGGAAGTATCCGTCAAGGTTCTGCCGCAGCTTTTCGGCTTCGGCTTTGTCCGCACCTTTTTTTTTCAGCAGTTCGCTGACATTTTCCATACAGTCGCCGCCGCGTGAAAGCATATCCTCAAGCTCTGCCTCAGTGACATACCCGCCGTAGCCCTGTTCTTCCAGCTTCTGCATGATGACCGTTTTGGGGTCATAATCGTTTATGGCGCTCACCACATAGGCTTTCGCCCTGTCGCGCATATATCTTTCGTACACAGGCTCGGCAAGCGCCCCCGAAGCCCATGAAGCAGCCAGCGTCGAGATGACTGCTATACCTATTCCCACGATGCTTTTGCGAAATCCCCTGACGTACCCGACCACACAGGTCAGTATCATTATCAGTATCACCGCCGCATCAAGCCAGATCGACATAACAAGCCTCCTATGTGCTGAATGATATCTTGTTGACCTCGCGGTAATCACGGAAGTACACGCTGTCTCCCAGATATACGAAGTCGTTGTAGTTTGCACTGCACTCCGCAGTTGCCGTAAGGTTGCCGAAACGGTCGTAGCAGTCTATGCTGTTCTCTTTCAGCAGTACCGTCTTCCCGTCCTTTATTTTCAGCCTTTCCGGAGCACCGTCGTCGTTCTCCGCGATATAGTCGGGTGACTCCTTCGTGGAGTTGCTGTCGAATATCATCAGCACCGACGATCTCCGCTGAACGCCGTTCAGCACCACTGCCGCGCAGCTCCTGTCAACATCGAAGTCTTTGAGCCTGCCCTGATAGCTGTACTCCGTTATCACTCTGCCGTTATCGTCAAGCCGATAGAAAGCGGTGTCGCCCACCACCCAGAAATCGCCGTTGTCGTTCTGCAGTGCTTTGAGTGCCAGCACAGGCAGGGTCTTGCTCTCCATCTCGGGATCCTTCTTGTCGAAGGTGATATACCTCACCACCGAGCCCAGCTTTCCGCCCTTGCTCGCGTATGTGGTCACAAAGCAGCCGTTGCCGCTCTTGTCGAAGGTCACGCTCAGCAGTGCGGAGCTGCTTGACCATGTGTACAGCTCTCTGCCGTTGCCGTCGTATATCGTCAGTATCCCTGCATATTTCTTATCCGATGTGACTACCGCCACATTGTTGTTTTCCGCCAGCTCTGCCATTATCAGCTTGTTCTTGACGACCTTTGAGAACACCTCGTTCTTCCTGCCCAGCACCATCAGCGAGCTGCCGCCCTTGTCGTAAAGCAGTACTCTGTTGTCCGTTGCCCTCATCACGGGGTCGGCGTAGTTGTGGCTGAAGGAATTCTCTTCGTTGCCCTCCTCGTCATAAAACCTTATCTGATTTTTGTCCAGGCACAGAAGATAGCTGCCGCTGCATACGATACTGCTCACCGCACCCTCATCAAAGCTGAGGGGGAAGTTTCCTTTTTTTACCTCACCGTCATTGACGATGGTCTCCTTCGGGCGCTCCAGTACGCTTTCCAGCTGCGGCACCCAGTGGGCTCTTGTAAAATATGCCAGTCCCGCAAACACTGCCACCACCGACAGTATCGCTATGGTACGGATACGGCGCTTGTTCTTCTCCCGCTGTCTTGCTTCGCGTATCTCCTCAGTGGAGGGCGTTCTGTAGCGGCGCTTTTTCAGCACCTCGTTCTCGGGTACGTCCTCCTTAACGGGATTTCTGCGTCTGCGCGGCATCTCCTCATCGGGTATGCCGCCTGTGCGGATATGCTTTATGCTCTTTCTCGCGATAGCCGCTTCATCACGCGGCGGTGCATTTTTTCTGGGAGGTGACTGCCTGTTCTTCCTGTGAGGGTTCTTTTTATGCTGATCTGCGGGCTTTTTTACCTTTGCCGCCTTATCCTTTTCCTCACCGTCATCATCACGGCTGTCAGTCTTCTCCGCCTTTTCGGTCTCCTCAGCCGCAGTGTCTTCGGCATCGGCGGAAGTATCTTCCTCCTTGCCGCTCGTATCTTCGGTCACATCTTCGTCGGCGGTGCTTTCCTCCTGCACCCCGTTAAGACTGCTGCTTTCCTCATCAGCCACCTGCGGAGCCCTTTTGCGTACCCTGCCTTTTCTGTGCTTATTGCTTTTATTGCTTTTATTGCTCAATCTTAAAAGTCCTTATCATCGTAATATACTTTGTTCAGGTACAAGCCCTGAGGCGGGACTGTCTTGCCTGCCTTTTTCCTGTCCTTCGAGTCGATTATCCGCGGTATTGCATCCGCGGCGATCTTGCCCTCGTTTATAAAAAGCAGCGTTCCCACCATAATCCTGACCATATTATACAAAAACCCGTTCCCTGCCACCGTGAAGATCACTTTTTCACCCTCACGCCTTACACTGAAACGATATATTTTCCTTACTGTTATCTCTTTATCGCAGGCGGTGGAGCAGAATGCCTTGAAATCATGCTCGCCCACATAATCCTGTGCCGCCCGATCCAGCAGTGCTTCGTCTATCGGGAAGGTACTGCGGAATGCAGTATTCCTCAAAAACGGATCCTTTATCCTGCTGTTGTGTACTATATACTCATACTCCTTGCCTTTGCAGCAGTATCTCGCATGAAAGCCTTCCTCCGCTTCCTCACAGCCCAGCACGCTTATATCGTCGGGCAGCCACGAATTCAGACCCAGCTGCAAGCCGCGGCAGTTAATCGGAAGTTCAAGCCCCATTGAGAGCACATACTCCCTGGCATGAACGCCCGCATCCGTCCGCGAACACCCCTGCACCACGACCCTTTCGCCCGTCAGCTTGTATATAGCGTCCTCCACGACCTCCTGCACCGCCAGCGCATTTGACTGACGCTGCCACCCGTGATATCCGCTGCCGTCATAGGCGAGAGTCATTTTAAAGTATCTCATATTATAAACTCATATCCCGTCTTTGTCAAGTGTCACTTTGGTTATCTCGCATACACGGCGTATCAGCGTGGTATTCTTCTTTTTGCCGAATATGATTATCTTTATCCACTCATCGTCGCAGTCCAGCACCCTGCAGTTTATCTCCTCATAGCTTATATTCAGCGTAACGTCCTGTCCTATCAGCGACTGCAATATCCTCGACATACCACTTTCACCTCCGTTAACTTTGCATTCAAGGCTGTTCAGCTTTCTTTCCAGTCTCATTATCCTTGAATTCTGGTCCATATCTGTCATGCTCATATCTCTGTCTCCTTTCGTCAGGCAGTTCAGTCAAAGGGAGTCCTTATGGGATTTCCGCGAGCTTCCCTCTCCACCATAGCCTCATAGCAGTCATCGCACATGGTGTATATCCAGCCTTCGCCCCTCTGAACACACGGCTTGCCGCAGTCTATGCAGCGCTTGTGGCTCAGCGAGGTATACTTCTCCAGGATCTCGTCCATGCGCGGTGTTGTAAGCCCTGTGTAGATGCGCAGCTCACCGTACTTCTCCACAACGCCCGTAACGCGCCATTCCTTTCTGTCCCTGCGGGTAAAATTCTTGTATTCCGCAGCCATTTCTTTGAGCATCTCCATACCAAAGGCGGCACGCCAGCCCTTCGGTATCCTGCCATACCAGGTAAAATCCAGTGTTTTTCCCGTAGCTCCGTTAGTTGCCTTTGTGAATGGCAGCTTTTTCATAAGCTCCTTTTCGCTCATTCCCAGCTCGGGGAAATAAGTATCGCTCATCATTGATTCTCCTTACACTACTTACGTTGCTTATTCAGCTTCTCCAATATCATATACACGTTCTATACTATTATTTAGGTGTTCACTTGCCTGCCACAGCGTTTATCACTATGACCCCCGCCAGGAACACTCCGCAGAACAGGCTGCCCCACAGGTCAAGTATACTCATCCTCAGCTGCTTCATGCGCGTTC
This sequence comes from uncultured Ruminococcus sp., assembly GCF_946187255.1. Classification (GTDB taxonomy): domain Bacteria; phylum Bacillota; class Clostridia; order Oscillospirales; family Ruminococcaceae; genus Hominimerdicola. The sequence goes on along the minus strand of NZ_CAMHRZ010000140.1, from coordinate 1,292 downwards.
TGCCTTCGCCGCCGTGATAGCAGCGGCATTCCATAGCCAGTGCCAGTTCTTCCGCATGGCGGAAGCTCGCCACGAACAGCGGTATCAGTATGGGTATCAGCGCCTTTGCCCTTTGCAGGATATTACCTGTCTCCATATCAGCGCCCCTTGCCTTCTGTGCGCTCATTATCTTGTCGGTCTCCTCGATGAGCGTGGGTATGAAGCGCAGTGCTATCGTCATCATCATCGCCAGCTCATGTACAGGCACCTTTATCTTTTTCAGCGGACTCAGCAGCTTTTCTATCGCATCCGTAAGGTCTATCGGGGATGTGGTATAGGTCAGCAGCGAGCTGCCGCAGATAAGGCATATTATCCTTATCACCATGAACAGCGAGGTATCCACGCCGTCCTTTGTCAGCTTGATGAACTTCCATTCCCACAGAAGATCTCCCGTGCGTATGAAAAACAGATTTATCAGCGCTGTGAATACTATCACGGGTATTATCGGTTTAAGGCTCTTTCCCATCATTTTCAGCGGTATCTTTGAAAACAGGAACGCCGCCAGCGTGAACAGTATCCCCACCGCAAGCGCCTCTATGCTCTTTGCCGCGAACAGCATGGCTATGAAAGCACCTGTCAGCAGTATCTTCACCCGCGCATCCATGCGGTGGAGCACTGAGTTTCCGGGAAAGAACTGTCCTATGGTTATATCCTTTATCACTTTTCTTCCCTCTTCCTCAGCTTATCCAGCAGCAGCCCGCTGCCGAATTTTACAGTATATACATCCTCGCCCATATCGTACCCCATAGCTTTCAGGCGGTTGAACACCCTTGTCACCTGCGGCACCGCGAGCCCCATTTTCTCCAGTTCGTCCGAACGGTGGAACACCTTTGCGGTCTCATCGTAGCAAAACAGCTTTGAATCGTTCATCACAAGTATCTTGTCCACGTTCTTGGCTATATCCTCCATCGAATGGGACACCAGCAGGACAGTCTTGCCCTTCTGCTTGTGATAGTCCTTTATAAGTCCCAGTATCTGCTCGCGCCCTTTCGGGTCAAGTCCCGACGCAGGCTCGTCCAGTATCAGCACCTCAGGCTCCATCGCCATAACGCCCGCTATGGCAACACGCCTTTTCTGTCCGCCCGAAAGCTCGAAGGGGGATTTCTTCATCACCTTTTCCGAAAGCCCCACCAGTTCGGCAGTCTCCTTTACGCGGCGGTCTATCTCATCCTCGTCAAGCCCCATGTTCCTGGGACCGAAGGCTATATCCTTAGCCACCGTTTCCTCGAACAGCTGATATTCGGGATACTGGA
>NZ_CAMHRZ010000139.1 GCF_946187255.1 uncultured Ruminococcus sp. | reverse complement strand
ATGGGCAACAACCCGATGGTCGGTGCAACAGTTGCTTGCGCAGTTGCTGTTGAAGAGGCTATGAAGGGCTAATAAAGCGATTTAGCTTCATAACGTATATAACAGACCGCTGTTCGTTTTTCGGACGGCGGTCTGTTTTTGCCTGCACTTCGCTTTTTATACAAAAATGTTACTCAAATAAAAATATTACTTGCATTATTGACTAATTTAACTGTATGTGCTATAATATCAAATAAGACAGGGATCTCTGCAAAATGTCGGGAAACCCTTTTACATCAATGTGAACAGGAGTGAGCATATTGGAATTTCAGAGTTGGATAAACAATCTTGGGGGATTGACCAGTGTATATTCCTTTGATATAATGCCCGACGGCAGTTACAGCGAGTTAAGACTTATGGCGATGAACAACAATAACGCGGCGCTTCTTTCGAGAAACCCCAATGCACCCAAGTTTTATCCGGGCATTCCCTGGCGCAGCTATTTTACCGACATCAATATGGAGAATTTCTGTTACAGGTGCGGCAGCACGGGTCAGCCGCTTTATTCCTATGTCAATGCTCACGGGTACTGGTTGAAAGGCTTCTATATACCGCTGTTTGAAGAGGGGGAGAAGCAGCCGCCCGACAGCCCGAGAACGGCTCATGTGCTGTATATACTCAATACCTCAAAGGATATTGACCCCGATGCGATGGCGCACCGTTCTGCGGAGACCTCATCGGCTGTAATAAATATCAGTATCAAACTGCATGAGACTCAGAATTTCGTTCAGGCTATGTCTGAGACCGTCAGCGAGCTTAAAAAGGTGTGCGGTTCGGAAATGTGTGCGATAATCACGGTGGATAAGAATACCGGTGACTGCGCGTTTTATAACGAGTATGGCGTGCAGGAAGAGCTGATGCGCAATATTTCAAGGAGCATGGAACGCAGTCCCTTTGAGGTGGCGCAGGCGTGGGAAAAGGATCTTATGGGAAGCGACTGTATGCTGCTTTCCAATCTGGAAGTGCTTAAAGTGCGCGATCCTTTGTGGTATGAGTCGCTGAGAAATTTCGGTATAAAAAGCGTCGTGCTGTATTCCGTCCGATTCGGTCAGAATGTGGTGGGATTTATATGGGCGGCTAACTTCAATGACGAGAAGGTCATGCAGATCAAGGAGATACTGGAACTGACGGTATTCTTCATCGGTTCAGCGATAGCGAACCACCAGCTCATGTCACAGCTGGAGATAAAGAGCAGTACAGACGTACTGACACAGGTGGGCAGCCGCAATTCCATGAACGAGCGTATCGAGGAACTTTCTTCGGGCGAGATGATACTGCCTGAAACGCTGGGAGTGGTATACGCAGACCTCAACGGATTGAAAGCCGTTAATGATACTCTGGGACATTCGGCGGGCGACAGAGTGCTTTCAAGGGCGGCTTCACTGTTGAAGCTGGCATTCGGTGAGCATGAGATATACCGCGCGGGCGGCGATGAATTTGTCATACTCTGCTCCGATATCACAGAGGAAGAGCTTGAACGCAAGACCGCACAGTTGCGCGCACTTGCCGATGCAACGGAGGATGTTAGTTTTGCGGTGGGGACTGTTTGGTTCTCGGAGGAATACGACATAGACCGTGCATTGCAGATCGCCGATGCGAGGATGTATGAGGATAAGGAAGAGTACTATCGTCTGCATCCAAAAAAAGGAAAGGCGCAGATAAAAATGACGGCGCGGAAATAACTAAAATACCATGAGTGCGGACGAACGAACGTCTGCACTCATTTTTTGTAAAATATTGCCATTCAGTTAAATGATAGATACTATACAGCCGCCGGCTTTATATAAATAGACTTTTACAGCAAAAGAACGATATGTGTGTAATTGAACAGAAACTATTGACGAACTGTCTGTTTTATTGTATAATAAAGTTATCCCATGAAAAACAAATGGGAAATTTATCAAAAGGAGTTTATGAAAGATGAGCATCATCGAAAATCGACTGAAAGGACTGACCGCAGGAACGGTCGTGCGAATAACCCAGACAAACGGCGTTACGTTTGAAGGCGTTGTTTGCGAAAATGACGGCAAAGACTCACTTTCCATCGAAATAATGACGGAGGCAGTGCTGCGTTACAGCGGTATTGCGGGCATAGAACTTGTTTCGGGGACAATGGCGGACAAAGTAAATGTACCCGCAGCGGTAATGACCAAGGAGACAACGGTGAAAACAAAGCCGGCTTTTTCATACGAAAAGATGAAAGAGGATATGCCGAAGTTCTCATCGGGACTGACCAATTTTGAAAACACATTCAAAAAACTCGACCGTGAAACCAGAATGAGCGTGCAGGGACAGCTCAGCAAGATACGAGCGGGAAATACTGCCCATGACTGTCAGAAGATAGAAACGGGCGCAAACGAGGTATGGAACATAATCATAGAGCGCGGGCTGGACTATGATCCGACTGCCAATCTGTTTGTGGGATATGCCTATTATCTGGCAAATAATTTTATCGACGCTTCGATATCATTCTTTTACGGGGATGATATACACAGTGCCTATCTGTGTGCGCTGACCCATGCGATAAAGGAAAATGACACCGAGCTTTACAGGTATGCCGCAGTATTTGCTGCGGAATATGTCATGCGCGACCCTAAGGGAGAATATCTCAGCGAAGCATTGCAGGCACTGGAGATAGCTTCTGCGGAACTCAATGATATGGCGGCTGTAAGCCTGGTGGCTGAAAACAGGGACGAGGAATTCATCCGCAGCTGTATCCACGAGTCTCTGGTGAATATGGCAAAGAACAAGAATGTGGATCTGCCCGACAGGTCTAATATCGGAAGTATGCTGGAGGCACTCAAAGGGGTATGCAGCAATGATGTGCTCAGCGAACTGCTGAATGAGTATCACACTGAGTCCGAGTCGGGCGATATAACGGAAACGGGTACTCCCGACGTATCCGATGTGGGCGGCAAGAGCGGGCAGAACGTGCCTGTGACCGACCTCAACAAGGAGTATGTGGGCAGGATAGTATCCTTCAACTTCTTTGAAAGAAAGGGCGTTATCGAGAACGAAGCGGGAGTGCAGTATCCCTTCAATTCAAAGGATATCACAGACCCGAATTTCAGAGCCAAGATCGACGGACTGTCGAAGAAGGACTTTGAACCTGTGGATGTGCAGTTCTACCTTTCAAAGAACCTGAATGCCTTCGCCGCTGTGAGGATAAGGAAATGCACCGACCCGTCGCTGATAAAACACGGTATGACTTATGCAAACTTCCTGTTCAGCTCGCAGAAGTACTTTGAAGCAATAAAGGAATACGAAAAGCTGATAGAGAACGACTTCCGCGACGATGCGCTGATAGGCATGATGAACTGCTATCTCGCCCTTGACAAGCTCGACCCCGCCGCCAACTATCTTCTGAAAATGACGGAGCTTATGGAAAAGTACGGCGATAAGATCAAGCATACCGTCAAAAACCTGAGCGTGATACACCAGTTCTATATGAAGGCGAACAAGTACGACAAGGCGCTGCGCCAGCTGGATGAGCTGATAGCGCTCTCGGGTGAGCATGAGTACAAGAGGATACTGTACTGCGTATGTGAAAAGGCGCGCTGCTATCGCGGGCAGAAGAGGTATCCCGAAGCTATCGAGCAGTATGAATACTGGATAAAGCAGGTCAACGAAAAAAGGCACACCGACCTTTATATACAGCGTGATACCTATATCTATCCCGAGACTTCCAACCTGTATTTCACGGTGGAGGACTACGACAATGCGGAGAAGTATATACTTCTTTCCCAGTCAAAGGAGAAGAAAGCCATACTCCAGGAGATCGAGCAGAAGCGTGCCGAACAGCGTGAAAAGCTGAAAGCCGATATCGAGGAATCCTACGATGCGGAGGAAGCTGAGGCAGACATTGATGAAGACGAGCTGCTTACGGAGGAGACCGAGACCTATGATTTCGGTGATCTTGCTTCGCTGATAAGCGAATATCACGACGATGTGGTGCTTGAAGTGCCTGCGGCGGAGATACTCAAAAAGGCTATGTCCTTCGGCAAGGAACAGCTCTACTGCGTTATCACCTATCTTGCGGCTGCCGCTTACGCAGGCAGAGCAGGAACGTATGCGGAGGAGCTGACAGCGGCTGATATCTGTTTCAAAACGGCTACGGGCGTTCCCGGAAATGACGAGAGCCTTACAAGCTCGGATATACTGTACAGGTTCACGGAGTTCAAGGATATAATGCCCGATATGTACGAACCGATGCTGGCGGCGGCTGCACTCAGGACACTGTTTGAGCAGACCGAGGAGCCCGACTACGAGTATCCCGCCCTTTACAAGAGCATGGAGGAGATGCAGCTGGCAAAGGACTGTCCCGCACTGCTCCAGTTTGCGGAAAAACTTGTGGATTTCAGGAATATCACGGGTATGGGCGTATCGGAATTCTCCGATTACAAGACGGATGCCGCATCCTTTGACAGAGTGCTGGAAGCTGCCGTAAAGTGCAGGGAAAGCATAGATATGAAGCAGAACGTCTTCGAGAGCAAGGGCAGGCTGAGGCGTACAAGGCAGCTGCTGTTCAACGAGCCCGAAAGCATACTGAGATACGCTCTCGATGCTGCCTGCGACAATGATACCTCAAAGCTGAAAGAGATAAAGACAAGGCTGACGGAAGCGTTCATCCGTAGCGGCAGACCCTTTGAGTTCAGCAATATAGATAATACCCGCCTTGATGATCTGCTGGATGCCAGCTGGGATAAGGCGAGGGATATAATGATCGCTGAAAAGCGCAACGTCAACAGACCCTATGAGCGTCTCATCGATCCCAAGAGGCGCAATGTGCATGAAAGCATGATCCGCGTGCTGAAATGCGTGTTCGACTGGATAGAGGCTTCTGAAAGGGCATCCGATAAGGAGAACTATCACGCAAAAGCTACCTATCTCGGCTACCGCGATGATATGATAGCAATGCTGGGAGATATCGACAAATACATCTCCGACAGACAGGATAAAGATGACAGATGGGATATCCGCATACTCAGCGATGCAGTAAAAGAACTGCTGGCAAAGCTGGACGGAAGCTATGAGGAAAGCGGCAGGAAGTTCTTCTATATCAAGTTCCTGCTGACCGATGACATACTGCTGGATGACAGCTATCTCCCCGAGATATACGCGACCCTTATGGACAAGCCGGGCTTCAATATCCTCAGGAGGATAGAGCGTCATGCTGCGGCACAGCTGCCGGGTCTGGCTGAAAGGATAGATGACCTGTTCAGCAATGATATCTCCAAAAACGATCTCAGGAGCGCGAGCCTGCTGCGTTCGTATGCTGAGGAGATGGATATCGACGAGGTATCTCAGCACAATATGTTCAATTACTACGACAGATGCGTATCTATGGGCAGAGCGAGACTGAAGGATATCCATGAGGACTTCCTCAATCAGCTGGAGCTGTACCAGTCCTACGGTGCGCTGTCGGATATCAACGGCGAAAAGACCGCTATGGTCAAGGAGAGCGACATATTCTTCCGTATATGCTTCACCTGCTGCGATCTGGGCTTCTATGCGGGACTCATCAGCGCCTATAATGAAGCGATAACCGCATCCTCTGAGGAAATTGCGGAGCGTCTCAACCGTCAGCTGGACGAGCTGGAACTCAATCCGAAATACGAATGGGGCATATACTCCAAGGAGGAGATAAAGGGCTTCATCGCGGACAGGAACTTCTCCGTTGCCGAGAATATGATGAACTGTATACGCAGGAACGATACAAAGGAACTGACGGATTTCTCCATAGAGCCCTTCGGATATCTTACCGCGTTCCTCAACGAACATTCAACCAACTACAAGGCGGTGCAGGATGCTTCTGTCACCCTTGACGCATCGGTGCGCAAATACACAGGCAAGAATGACATCGAGGTCGCACTGCTGAAAATGACGAACAACGCAAGAAAGGACGTCAGAGGCGGCGCGAGCCTTATAAAGAACTGGATAACCAGAACACCCGCAGGTGCGCAGAAGGTAGAGAAACTGATGAATAATCTGGGCTTTGCCAACATCACTGTCACAGAGGAAGCGGGCACAGCGGACGATTCCTATCTTGTTATAAAGGCAAAGCAGTCGGGCAGGGTGAATTACCACTATCCGCTGCCTGCATACAGCTCAGTGCTGGAACAGGAGGGCATAAGAGTGGTATGCCTGTACGGAAAATTCGATGCGGACAGACTTATCGACAAGTACAGGGAGATAAATACTACCTCCAAGCACACCATAGTGCTGCTTGACTATGCGCTGAAACTCGCTGACAGAAAGCACCTGGCAAGAAAGCTGAAAGAGGAGAAGTCATTCTCCAAGACCTTCCTGCTCATCGACCGCGTGATACTTTACTATCTGGCACTGCATTATCAGAGCAATACCATAGACAAGGCACTGATGTCGGTGACTATGCCTTTCTGCTACTATCAGCCGTTCTCGGCAACTTCAAGACTGGGCAAGATGCCGCCCGAGCTTTATACGGGACGTGCGGCAGAACTGAAGAGCATCGAGGACCCAAACGGATGCAACCTGGTATACGGCGGCCGTCAGCTGGGTAAATCCGCACTGCTGGGCATGGCTGCAAAGCACATTGACGGCAATGCCAACGGCGACAGAGCTATAGTTATAGATATAACCAAGATGGATCACAGGGAAGCTGCAAAGGCAGTATCCGAAAATCTGGTGGACAAGCATATACTTCCCGAAGGCAGTGAGTGCGAGGACTGGGATACTCTGGCAAGAAATATCGGCAAGCGCCTTGATGACGATGATCCGAATACCCGTATCGGCTATCTGCTGCTGATGCTGGACGAAGCCGACAGGTTTATCGACAGCTGCAAGGAAGTGGACTACAAGCCCATAACCGTATTCAAGAACCTGCCCGAAGGACGCTTTAAACTGGTAATGGCAGGTCTGCACAGCCTGAGTAACTTCAACCGTTCGATACTTTACAATAACAGCGTCCTGCCGCACCTTGAGTCTATAATTGTAAGACCTTTCCAGCGCCCCGAAGGCACAGAACTGCTGACCCATGCGCTGGCGTATATGGGATTCAGGTTCGAGCCCGATGTTATACAGCTGATACTTGCAAGGACGAATTACTTCCCCGGACTTATACAGCTGTACTGTCAGAAGCTGCTGGAAGCTCTGCAGAATGACGATTATGCGGGCTACAACGAGGTCAACACTCCGCCCTATGAGGTAACGGAGAGCCATATCAAAAAGGTGCTTTCGGATAAGAATTTCACCGAGGAGATAGACAAGCGTCTGTGGATGACGCTTACCGTTGACGAGAGCGAGGGCTCCTACTATATGGTGCTGGCGCTGATACTTGCGTATCTCTATTTTGAGCAGCCCGATATCAAGGGTCACTCTATGGCGGATATGCGCGAAGCGGCAGCTTCCTGCGGCATAAAGACCATAACGGCGCTGGAGGACGAGCAGCTCGACGAGATACTGCTGGAAATGTGGGATCTTAACATCATCACAGCCGATGAGACACCCGACGGCAGACGCTATATGTTCTCATCTGAGGGCTTCCGTGACCTGCTGGGAAGCAGAGAGACAGTGGAGAAAGACCTGATGAAGTACATGAAAGCAGGTGACGCTGAATGACCACAGGTGAGCTCTGGTGGAACAGGATAACCAACCCTAACAGGCTGGTGAGCGATATCCTGGACTGCCTTTATCTGGGGCGCTCGGTGATCGTGGATTTCCCTGATGGTCTGCCATGGGCGGACGTATTCAAGGATACGCTGGAAAATGCTCTGAGTCATCACGGCGACGAGAGGACATTCGATGTGCATGATGCTTCCAAGGTGAGATCGGCAGGAAAATTCCTGTATGAGAAGTACTGCGGTCCCAACGAGAAAAACAAGATATGGGCGAGCGAGAGTTATGAGAGCTTCATGGCGAAGAATAAAAACACGGTGCTGAATACGAAGTACGTCTGTATCGAGGGCATAAATACGCAAAATGCGGCGGAATGGCTGGCATCGGCGGAGGAATATCTGGGTTGCTTCGATGAGGAGGACGAGCACGGTATATTCGTACTGCTCAACAACGGCACATCGTCGGCATCGCAGCTGGTGACGAGGTTCAGCTACACCGATTATATATCCGAATACGACTGTCTGATGCTGTGCCTGACCATAGTATCCGAGATGAGACGACCGGCAAAGGAGAAGCAGTACATAGCTGAGTTTGCTAGCGCACTGTCCGCAGGAAACTACGAACTGGCGGGCTGTCTGGCGGAACGCGGCGTACATCTGATAGAGGACCCCTACAAGACCGTACAGGAGGTGTTCATGGAGCAGAAGGTGAGCTATACCGAGCTCACCAAGCTGGTGGACTCCGCCTTGTGGGAGGCGCAGACAAAGTTGGTGTTCCCCATAGTGGAAGCGTACAGAAAGTATTTCTCCGAGAAATACCGCAACGACCTGCTGGTGCATCTCCCGTTCAAGGACAACGTGACGGGTCAGCTCATAACCAGCGTGAACGAACTGGAGATAGGGCACCTTTTCTTCATCAGCGAGAAATACAAGTTCGCAGATAAAGCCGACTTTGACAGACTGTTCATTATAAAAGCTGCGAGGAACGATTCCAGTCACTGGAACGTTATCGAGCTGAAAAGATTCAGAGAGATAATAGTGCAATAACACGCATAACTGCGCCGAAAACCGTCGGCGCAGTTATTTTTTTTGAGGAAAAAGAGCGGTTTCTTTGTGTATTATCGGTAATAGTTTTCAAGAATTTTAAAAGACACGCACCGTATTTCACAAACTGAAAAAACTTGAGATTTTTTTTGAAAAAGCCCTTGACAAATGGGCGATGATAGTGTATAATAGATACTGTTGTGAGGGACAAAACGAAAAACGAAACGAACCTCACAAAAGAATATGGGGGTTTAGCTCAGCTGGGAGAGCATCTGCCTTACAAGCAGAGGGTCACAGG
>NZ_CAMHRZ010000138.1 GCF_946187255.1 uncultured Ruminococcus sp. | reverse complement strand
CTGTGAACCATGTCAGGCGGGGAACCGAGCAGCATTAAGCGGTCTGTTTCGTGTGTTACAGTTTCGCCTGCATGCCTATATGTCGGATCGATTTTTTTAAGGTTTAGGAGAGTGAGTTCGTGTACCAGGCGTTATACAGAAAATGGAGGCCGAAGACCTTCGATGATGTCGTATCACAGCCCCATATCACGACCACACTTAAAAATCAGATAATCAGCGGCAAGACCGCTCATGCGTACCTGTTCACAGGATCGAGAGGCACGGGCAAGACCACCTGCGCCAGGATATTCGCAAAGGCTGTGAACTGCGAGAACGGCAAGGACGGTATGCCATGCTGCGAATGCGAGATATGCAAGGCTGCGGATAACGGCTCGCTGGGCGATATAATCGAGATAGACGCGGCTTCAAACGCCAGCGTCAACGATATAAGAGAACTGCGCGAAGGCGTTATGTTCACGCCTGAGATGTGTAAGTACAAGGTCTATATCATAGATGAGGTACACATGCTCTCGGTGGGCGCATTCAATGCGCTGCTGAAAACTATGGAGGAACCTCCCCCGCACGTCAAGTTCATACTTGCAACGACGGAGATACAAAAGGTGCCTGCCACCATAGTTTCCCGCTGTCAGCACTTCGACTTCAACCGCATAAAGACCGAGGATATAGTGGCAAGGCTCACATATATCGCAGGGCAGGAGGGCTTTACGCTGCATGAGGATGCGGCGGAGCTTATCGCAAGGCTTTCCGACGGCGGCATGAGAGATGCGCTGTCGCTGCTTGACCAGTGCGTGGCTTTTTCGGATGATATCACGCTGGAAACGGTATCCAATGCATCGGGTATCGCGGGCAGGGATTATCTGTTTGATATACTTGAAAATATCGCTGACAAAAATGCGGCGGAAGCGCTGCGTAAGGTGAATGAGCTGCATTCCATGTCTAAGGACCTCAAAGTGCTGGCGGGCGAACTGCTGGAACAGATGAGGAACGTGATGCTGGCTGCCACCATCGACAACGGCAGGGACCTTATCACCTGTCTGCCCGAAGAGCTCAAACGCATCGAGGGCATTGCACAGAGGATGTCGCTGAATGAGATACTGGGCTGTATATCCGTATTACAGGAGAGCTCGGAGAGGTTCGCAAGAAGCACTTCCAAAAGGATAGAGCTGGAGATGTGCATCATCAGGCTGTGTACCTCCGCAGGCGGCAAGGGAATGGCTGTAAGCACGAGTATGCCCGATCCCGAACTGGCAAAAAGGCTGGCAAGGCTGGAAGAAGCTGTCAAAAACGGTACTGTTATAAATACGGAGGATACTGAAAAGGCAGTTGAAGCACCCGCAAAGCCCGAACCCGACCCCGATTTCAAGAAGGTGGATCCCAAAGATATCCAGCCGATACAGAACTGGCAGGGACTTATCGAGGAGATAAGCCGCAGAAATCCCGCCATAAGCGGATTTTTGAAGAAATCAAAGGCTTTTGTCGGCGGAAAAACAGTGTTCATCATAGTGGACAACGACTTCTTCTATCAGCAGTTCCGCAAGCTGAACGCACCCGAACTGATACAGGAAGTACTCAAAGAAAATTTCGGACAGACCTTCAATATCAAAGCAAAGTCTGCGAAGAACGTGTCTCCCGAAGATACGGAAAATCCTATAAACAGGCTGCTTGAAAAAGCTAAAAAGCTTGATATTGAAGTCGATATAAAAAATTAGTTTTAAGGAGTTATCAAAAATGAAAGCAAGAGTTCCCAACGGTATGGGCAAAGGCCCTTCCAACAATATGAATCAGATGCTGAAGCAGGCACAGAAGATGCAGGATCAGATCACTGCACTTCAGGCTGACCTGGAGCAGAGAGAGTTCAAGGGTTCCGCAGGCGGCGGAGTTGTTGAGGTTACCATCAACGGCAAGAGAAACGTTCTCGACCTGAAGATCTCCCCTGAGATCGTTAATCCCGAAGAGATCGAGGATCTGCAGGATATGGTAAAGGCTGCATTCAATGCTGCTGTTGACAACCTGGACGAGATCAGCGATGCTGAGATGCAGAAGCTGACAGGCGGCGTTTCCTTCCCCGGTCTGTTCTGATAAAAAAATATGGCTGAAACTAACGCTCTGCCTTTGGTGCTGCTTACCGAACAGTTCGCAAAGCTGCCGGGGATCGGTATGAAATCCGCCCAGCGTCTGGCTTATCATGTTATGAAGATGAGCGACAGCGACGCAAAGGCTTTTGCGGATGCGGTGCTGAATGTACACAAGTCTGTACATCTGTGCAGGTATTGTCAGAACTACACCGACAGGCAGGTCTGTCCGATATGCAGCGACGACAGGCGCGATCACTGCATTATATGCGTGGTGGAAAGTCCTCAGGACATCACCGCCATTGAGAGGACGGGCGAATTCAAGGGCGTGTACCATGTGCTTCACGGGCTGATATCCCCGATAAACGGCGTATCTCCCGACGATCTGAAGATCAAGGAGCTGCTGATGCGTGTGAACGAGCAGGCAGTTGATGAGATAATCATGGCTACAAACCCTACTGTTGAAGGCGATGCAACGGCTTATTACATATCCAAGCTGTTAAAACCCTTAGGCGTGAAGGTCACAAGGCTGGCTTTCGGTCTGCCTATCGGCGGTCAGCTGGAGTATGCGGATGAGATAACGTTATTCAAGGCGCTGGAAAACAGGAACGAGATCTAAAGACAGCAAGCATCTTCGCTGTAACGGCGGAGATGCTTTTTTTTTACACATAAGAAAGGGTGAACATTATGATAGAGTTAATTACTGTCGATGAGCTTATCACATATCTCGAAAGAAATGAGGCCGGTAAGCTGGATATTTACAAAGGCTTTGCCCGCGCGTACATTGATATGCAGGACGGCGAAGCCATAGACCTCATCATCGAAGCTGAGGACGATAAACTTTCGCCTGAGATATGCGCTTTTACTCTAAAGGTGTTCCGTGAGCTGGACGACTGTGTGAAAAAAGCTATGGGGTGGCTGGAACATTTCAACCTGAAAAATGACAGGTGGTACCCCAATGCCTTAGACGCAGGCTTCAAGCTCAGCGGAATGTATGTGGGGAACTTCAACTACGCACATTATCAGCATTTCACGGAAAATGGCTTTGCTTTGTCTTTTGAAGCCGTGAACGGCTACCCATGTCAGTTCACGGTAAAGTATCACACCAATATGTGGCCGTTTACAGTCGAAGAATGGGTAGAATGACATATCCCCCTGATGTTTGCGAAACAGCAGGGGGATGATTTTTTATCTCAGTTATGAAAGGGCGATATACCTTTCCTGAAAATCGAATGATTTTATGATGAGGGAAAACAAAAAACCCCGCCGCTGAGTTGCAGTCAGCGGCAAAGGGTCAGGTTCATCTTATATACTTTAAGTAAACAAATACCGCCAGCGCGGCTTCAACAAAGAATATGACCGGCAGACCGACCGAGAACAGAGGCTTCTTCGTTTTGTGGTGACACACCACCATGCCGAGCAGAGCGCCTATTATCCCGACTACACCTGCTGTCATCAGCTTTATCTCGGGAGTCCGCCATGCACCTTTCTTTGCTTTTGCTTTATCGGCGGCATACAGACCGAACACCACCAGATTGACTATGCCGTACACGCATAACAACATCAGCCATAATCTATCCATTTGCTTTCGATTTCCTTTCTCGCAGGGCTTTGAAGAATGCGGACAGTATCCCCGCACATTCTTCCTCCATCACTCCGCCCACACATTCGGGCTTGTGGTTGTAGGGCAGTGCGAACAGGTCAGTCAGCGTGCCGCAGGAGCCTGCTTTTTTGTCATAGGCTCCGAACACTACCCTCTCGATGCGGGAATTGATCATCGCGCCCGCGCACATGGGGCAGGGCTCCAGCGTGACGTACAGCTCACAGTCTATCAGCCGCCAGCCCCCCAGCTTTCTGCTTGCCTGCTCTATCGCCACCATCTCGGCGTGGGTCAAGGGGGAACGTCCGTACTCGCGGCGGTTGAAACCTCTGCCAACGATCTCGCCCGTACTTTTCTTTACGACCACTGCACCAACAGGCACCTCGTCTTCTTCGGCGGCAAGGGCGGCAAGTTCCAGCGCCTTGCGCATATACATCTCGTCCCGCGTCACCGTCTGAACCTCATGCATACAATGGTCATAACTATGGCACACACGAACCACATAGCCACCGTATTTGACGAAAGCATCAGCTCCACCTTTTTGGTGAAGGTCAGTTCCGACTCGTTGTGGTCGATATTGAAGCTCCAGCCCTTGTTCCTGTTAAGGCGGGAATATACCAGCAGCGCGACCATACAGATCAGCATATATATGGCAATTGAGAGGGTGCGCCCCATATTCGAGCTGATAAGTCCCGTGAATACCAGCATATAATTCACTGTGGTGGACACGCTGTGCATGAGTATCGCCGTGACTATGGAACCCGAACGCACTGTGAAAACTCCGATAACGCTGGAGCAGAGGATGGCATAGCCGATATAGGACAGATCGTAGAAGCTGAGCCCGCAGGCGACCGCCGCCACCACCACCGCAAAGGAGTCACCGAACTGGCGGAAGCTCTGGAGGACCAGCCCCCTGAAAAATATCTCGCACAGCACAGGGAGTATTATGCAGTTATACACAAACGACAGCACCATAGCGTACTTGTCATCGGCGTTGAACATATAGATATAGACGCTGTCCACCTTGCCCAGCCAGAGTATCCTTGAAAGCACACTGTTCGCCAGCCTGCCGATAACCACGATCATCAGCATGATGATTATGGCATTGACCTTGAATATGCCCGTAGCGTTCTCATTTCCACGCGGCAGAGCCACTTTGCGGGGCAGCTTTGTCCTGATGCGGTATATAATGATGGCTGTAATGTATTTCAGCGTGCTCATCAGGGTATATATGACATAAACGATGAATGGCGTTTTGCCAAAAGAGCGGCGTTCCGAAAAGAACACCGTGTTGCAGGGCTGTCCGTCGTTAAGGTTGACGGCGATAAGGTAGTTGGCTATATCAAACAGCAGCATCACCAGCATGACTGCGCCCAGCAGTCTGAGACAGTTATGTAATGTAGCCTGCTCGGCAGTATCGGCACCTTTTTTTATGAAGCCGCTTCCCGCCATATAGGAATGTTCACGCGAATCGTGGACATAGTTGAAAGAATACTGATTTGAATCATCGGAGCGCCATTTGAAATATGCTTCGTCATACTCCTTATCCTGGTTCTGATAGGTGCGCTCGCGGGCAATATCTCGGATAAACCCTTTATCTTTCTTTTGGAGCATCGGCTCACCTCCGTTCTCTCATTTTACTTCTTTGACTGTTCTTGACGGCGTATCTCATTGGCGGCATCGATATATTTATGGACACATTCGGGCATCTTGCTTTTGTCGAAATGTCCTATCACCTCTGTGACCGTTTCCTGCCGCATATTGAGTATATCCTCTATATCCGCAGGGCAGAACAGCGGGTTCTTTATTACTGTTTTAAGACATCTGCCTAAGTTGCGTTCGTCTGACATAATATCCCTGTCATGGGCGATCTCTACGAGCATCGGGTAGAATATTTCGGCACCCTCCATGACGCTGTGTTCCAAGTCTCTGAGGTATTCATAATAATTGACCAGCACAAACAGTATATCATCATAGTTTTCGGGTAAGAACATCTCTCTGAAAAGGTTAAGCGGATAAGGATATCTTACGCTTGCAAGTATCATGAAAAGCGACCGCTTTTTCTCCTTATCCTGTTCGGTATAGAATGCCGCCGCCAGACGGCGCAGCAGCTTTTTACTTACGGCTTCGGGTGTTATCTTTGAGCGCAGATCACGGAGCGCTTCCCTGCTGCCGTTTCGCTCGTAGTCGCAAAAATGCTGTTCCAATGTGCCGTATGAACGATGCTCAAAGCCGTAATTATTGTAACCGCGGCTTATCTCCTCCAGCCATTTTACATAAAGCTCGCGGAAATTATTCACCGTCATCGGATAACATGGCGAAGCCGAATAGCCATCCGTCGAACAGATACGTCCGCGGTCCTTGCCTTTAAGGACTATCGCATAGTAATAGCTGCACCCTATGCTGAGAACAGCCAGCGCGTACTTATCCGTCATTTCGCCCGTGTCACGGTCATAAAGCCGACAGACAAAGGTCTCGCTCAGCTTTTCAAAGCGGTAACCGCCGTACTTGTCATACCAAAGCCCGCCGTTGCCGACGTTTGTTATGAACCACACATAATCCTCGGGGAGCGTGATGCCATATAGCCGCTCAAACTCCGCGACCTCATCGCGGGATACGGTATCATACAGGCAAATGTCGGAAAACCTTTGTTTTTTCGCAAAACGTTCCACCATGCTGTGTATCCTGCACGCTTCCCGATCGGATGTATTGAACCTGCTCATTCCCGCGCCCCCCTCACGCTTCAAATTATATTATACCACATCCGTTTGATTTTGTCACTACCCTTTTGAGCATTTAGTGATTATTTCACAAGGAATATTTCACGGGCAGGTGCATATTATTTATAGCAAAGGGGGCTTGTACGATGAAAGAGATGATCCAATGTGCGGCGGTGCTGGCGGTATCCCTTGCGCTGATACCCTGTCTTGTGTTTATGGGCGTAAAGGGCGGAACGCGGGAGGGGCTCACGGTGGGGGTGTACTTCAACGCTTCGGGGGAGGTGAAGGAGTACACCGAGGATGAATACCTCACGGGGGCGGTGCTGGCGCAGATGCCTGCGGATCTCAGCGAGGAAGCCCTGAAAGCTCAGGCGGTGCTGGCAAGGACATACATATACCGCAGATACGAAGACGAAAGTGAGGGACCAACACCGTCGCTGCACGGGGCGCTGATAAGCGACGATGACAGTGTATACCAGAGCTTTTTCACCGAAGAGCAGGCAAAGAATTTTTACGGTGAAGACTGGGACAAGGCTCGCAGAAGGGTGGAAAAAGCGGTGCGGGATGCCCCCTGCATACTCACCTGCAACGGCGAGCCCATCACAGCCGCCTATCACGCCGCATCATCGGGCAGCACGGAAAGCGCCCTGACTGCATGGGGGCAGGATATCCCCTATCTTCGGGCTGTTGACAGCAGCAGCGATGCAAAGCTGGCGGGGATAGAAAGCAAAACGGAGATGGGCAGTGTTGACTTTAGCAAGAAAATGGAAGAACAGCTGGGTGTGAAACTCACGGGAGCCCCGGCAAAATGGGTGCAGACAGAGGTGAACGAACGGGGCTATGTGACGAAGCTGGTACTGGGCGGCACCGAAGTGAACGTACAGCGCTTTATAGCAGCGGCGGAAGTGGCTTCCCCCTGTTTCAAGTGCGAGGTCAAGGGGGATACGCTGTGTTTCACCGCAAAGGGCTACGGGCACCTGGTGGGGATGAGTCAGTACGGCGCAAACAGCATGGCAGAAAATGGCAGCACCTGGGAGGAGATACTCAGCCATTATTTTACGGGCTGCAAAACGGAAGATATCCACTGATATTGCGGAATATCGGGACTTTTGCGGCATAACAAAAGGCTGCGCAGCGGAGTGCTGCACAGCCTTGATCGTTTTAATATTATGTCTCGTCAGGGAACCGTTACATAGAACGCTTTCTTGAATACATCAGCATTTACCCACTTGCCGTTGACCTTAGCCAGAACGACCAATCTGTACTTGCCGCTGCCTACCTGAGGAGATGTCCAGGAAGTAACGCTGCTGTCAAACTGCTTTACTACCTTCCACTTGTTTGCCTGGTATACACCTATGGCGTACTTTTCAGCACCGGTCACCTTTGTCCACTTGAAGCCTATCTTGCCGTCCTTAACCTGAGTCTTAACTTCGGGATAAAGGTTGGTATCTGTTGTGTTCGGCTTCTTGGGAATTACGGTGATGGCATTGGTGTAATCCTGCTTCCACTTCTTGTCGATCATGGTAACGACTGCTACCTTGTAGGACTTGCCTTCGGTGAGACCGCTGAGAGTATAGGAAGTGCCTGTGCTCTTGCCCAGCAGTGACCATTTGCCGTTCTGATAGCCTGCGATACCGTACTGTTCAGCGCCCTTTACTGCTGTCCAGCTGAGCTTTACAGAGGAGCCGTCCACATCATTCTTGGATGTGATCTTGGGAGCGGTGTAGGTATCTGTGTTCTCGGACTCATCGGAAGCTGTCTTGCCGTTGGGCTCTGTGCCCCAGATCAGCTTGCCGTCAGCGTACAGTGTGATCTTGTCGGTGATAGCCTCAGCTGCGTTATCGTCATCGAAGCTTACAAGATCGCCGTAGCTGTAGTCGTTTGTAGAATCCCACTCGGGGAAGATGTACTTATCGGGATCCATCTTTGTTGTGAGAGCGAACTGGTATACACGGCTGCCGTAGAACTTGCAGTCCTTCCAGGTGATCTCTACATAGTATGTACCCTTATCGTCGTACTTGACGGGTTCAGCGAATGTTGCGTGGGACTTGTTGTTGGAATAACCTGCTACCTGATCGTAGTCGATACGGGCAGTGATATAATCGATGCCGTAGCCCTTGTCCTGGAGCTCCTTGATATTGAAGAAGTATCTTGCCTTGACATCGCACTCAAATTTAGGAGGATCAACTGTTCTGTTGTGAAGAACGATCTTCAGCTGAACACCGTCTTCCTTCTCCTGAGCCTTAGCGCCTGCTACATAGTAACCAACGGGCAGCGCATTGCCCTTTTCGTCTACCTGATCGTAGCCCTTTGCGTTGGAGGACATATCGAAGTTCTCGATCAGCTTGTTCTCCTTGGCATCCTTGCCGCCCTTGCGTCCGTAGTAGTGATAGAGACCTGCAAGGTCGCCGCAGAAGCCTGCGTTGTAGTCGTCTGTTACCTCGTTGTAGATGTAGTCCTTAGTGATATCAACGTGATTATCCTTCAGGTCGGGACCGCCTACCAGTGCGCCCCAGAGAGTGTGTACCTGTGTTACGGGATCATCCATGCTCTGTGTAGCGGAGCAGTGAGATGAACGGTGGCGCCCGAGGCGGCGAACACGCCTGTGAAGGCGCAGGAGA
>NZ_CAMHRZ010000137.1 GCF_946187255.1 uncultured Ruminococcus sp. | reverse complement strand
GGAAGCGGTGGAGCACATACCGACGATGAGGTTAAAGGACGGCTTTCGCATAAGAGCGGGCTTTTCAACATTTCTGTTAAGTGAACACAACGGCGGTTTTGATATCGCCGCCCCAGATTACACGGATGATCCTCTGACCACACTCACCACCGACCTGACGCTCGCGCTCCATGTTCAGTACAGGCAGGTGCTCCTGCTGCACAGGTACGGTATAGTCGGCAAAGCGATACATTTTTATGACAAGATCGCAGTGGCAAAGGGTGCTCTCGATAACGACCTGATAACTTTACAGCGCTTTGAAGAGTTGGGCGGCTCGGGCTGGGTGATAGAAAAATTCAGCCTTAACGAAAAGGGCGAAGCGGTGCCCGAAGAAGCAGAGGAATACGAAACTATCTTTTCCTACGAGCTGATAACCCGCCGACCCGCACTGATGGATGTCCTCAGCCTGCCCGACGGTTTCCTCGCAGTATTCAACGGCGAGGATATCATCGATATCATCGACGATAAAGGCGAAAGCCTTATGACACACAGATGATCATTTACGGCAATATAATACAAAGCATGACAAACAGCCGAAAGCCACTGCCGACGCAGTCGCAGTCAGGGTTTTGGCGCGCCCTCATCAGCAAAGCTGATGAGGGGGTATGGGGCACCCCCATTTTGAATTGCGAGCAAATGCAAAAGGAGTAATATTATGAAGAACGGAAAACGACCCGACCCGGATGTGGTACATCCTATAAAAGGTTACGACAAAGAGATCTATATCAAGCCGACCATCACTGACCCTAATATAATAGTCGGTGATTTTTCTTATATTGCCGATGATGATTTTGAAAGCCATGTCACGCATCATTACGAATGGATAGGTGACAGGCTGATAATAGGAAAATTTTGCCAGATAGCAACGGGCGTAGAATTTGTCATGAACGGTGCAAACCACCAGATGAATGCTGTATCGACTTATCCTTTTTATACCCTTGAGGGCTGGGACATGGCACCGCCGTCACAGGAAGATATGCCCTACAAAGGTGATACCGTTATCGGAAACGATGTATGGATAGGGCAGAATGCGGTGATACTTCCCGGAGTACACATAGGTGACGGCGCGATAATAGGTGCTGAGAGCGTTGTCGGCAAAAATGTGGAGCCCTACACTATAGTGGCAGGAGATCCCGCAAGGGTACTGCGGAAGCGTTTTGATGATGAAATGATCGGGCTGCTGCTGAAATTCAGGTGGTGGGACAAAAGCATCGATGAGATAAATTCTCTCATACCACTGCTGACCTGCGGTGACATCGAAAAGGTGCGGGCGCAGCTGAAAACGCTGATCTGACGGTGAAAAAAATATTTTCAAAAAAATATTTTTTGTCTGCAAGGAAATAATGTCCTTGAACGTATTATTTACAGAAAGCCAAAAGAACACAGCTTCGTCCCCCGCGAAGATGTGTTTGCGGGGGGAGGTGGACTGACTATGGAAGCAGCTTTAAATATCTCGGGCGGATTTGATGCCGTATACGAGGAATATTTTGATATGGTGTACAAGATATGCTATGTATACTTCAAGGGGAATGCCGCCGATGCGGAGGACGCTGTACAGACTGCGTTCATGAAATACCTTGAAAGTGACTGTCCGCCCGAAGCGGGTGAACATACAAAGGCATGGCTCATAGTTACTGCACAGAATGTCTGCAAGTCGATGCTGAGAAGGCATCACCGAAAGGACAGCGGACTTGATGCAGCAGCAGACAAGGGTACTCCCTTTGAGTACAGAGAGGTTATGGACGCAGTCATGCATCTGCCCGAAAACGAGCGCATGGCAGTCTACCTAAACCTCTACGAGGGCTATACCGCCGCCGACACCGCAAGACTGATGGGGTGCCGTGAGAATACGGTATATTCATACATACACCGTGCAAGAAAAAAGCTGAAAAAAGAATTAGGAGGGTGAGCGTATGACAGACAGAGAGCTTGATGAAAAGCTGACAGCAGCTTTTGATGATATACAGGCGGATATCGCTGTCAAAGCTCGCATTCGGAAAGGCTTGACGGGTGATATTATGAGTACAAAGAATAAAAATATTAATGTAAATAATGCGAAAGAGGACAAGGGAACGGAGACAGCAGGCAAGGCACAGGTAAGGCGCGGCGGAAGGATAGCAGCTGCGGCGGTAGCGGGCGTGCTTGCGGTAGGCGGAGGAATGTTCCTGCTGAAAAACAGCTTTGACAGAGTAGAGCCGTCGGCAGATCCTTCGGCAGTGGGTGCAGCGGCTGACAGCATGACCACTGATGCGGAGACTTCACCCGCAGAATTCGGCGGAGAATTTGACCCCAACGGAAATCACCTGTATGACAAGTTCGGCAAAAACGCGGATATATGGAAACTGAAAAACGGCAATTTCTTAGTAAAGCAGACCTTTGGCGAGGGCGCGGAGTACTACGATTTTGACGGTCTGGAGCACCACTATTTCATCTACGATCCGGACACCAATTCGATAGCAGGGAATGAGATAGTGAGCAGCAGCCCGAATATCAAAGTATTCAGTAACTGTATAGGTATCTGGAGCTGTAAGTACGGGGACTATGACGAATTCGGCACACCAAAGACCACCGATCTGACGGTAAAGCTGTACGACTTTGATATGAACTTCATCAGAGAGACAGATAATATCCACTTTGAGAACATGATGTTCAACGACGTTATGATATCCTCGGAAAACAAGGTCTATGCTGCGGCGGTAAAGTATAATTATTCCGACAGCGGAAATAATGAGATGTTTTATGTATTCCGTGAGGACAGCAGTATATTATACAACAGCGATGAAGCAGAGGAGATAACCTGCTGTGATATCGCAAAGTGCGGAGGATATATCTATTACGGCACCCTTTCACATACTGATAATGATACAAGCTATACTATCTACACCGTACCTGTTGAGGATGGCTATATTGAGACCCACCACAGCGACAGCGGCAAACGTGCGATACCAATGTATTATGATGTCGGAAAATATCTGTATACGGTATCCTTTGCAGATACGGGCAAAACGATAATAAGAAAAGCCGATATCAGCGGCGAAGAGGAGCTTGAATTCACAATGCCTGAGAACGGTGTCCCGCTGGATGACACATACGCAAAGTCATCTCTGGACAACTGCTATGTATCCGATGACGGCAAGTACCTGTTCTTCTCAAAGAGATTCCACAACGATTCTGCTTATCTGATAGTATACGATACTGAAAAAGACTTTATTTTCTCCGCAGTAATAATGGATGTTGATATAAGTTTCAACCACAGCGGATGCAACGTTATTTACGATGAAGAGACTGAATATGTGTACATAGGCGGTTTTTATGATGCTAATAAAGTACCCGCAAGCAGATCCGAATGTCTGTGGGATTTTGATTTGAAAGATCGTAATAATTATACAACGGAAACGATAACAGACTGACAGCATAAAATTTCAGCGCTCACCATTGCGGTGGGCGCTGTTTTTATTACTATAGCATATCACAAAAAAGGCGGGGAGCAATGCTCCCCGCCGCAGTAATTATTTAATTACTTCTTATCCTCTTCAACAGTGTTGTAGAGCTTAGCGTATCTCATCAGATAATCATATCTGTCCTTAGCGTTCTGCTCTGCCTTGCTGAACAGCTTCTCAGCTCTGTCAGGGTTCTGTCTTGCGAGTGCGTTGTAACGAACTTCGCCCATGATGAACTCTCTGTAATCAGCAGAAGGAGCCTTGGAATCCAGGATGAAAGGATTCTTTCCTGCTTCCTTCAGACGAGGATCATATCTGTACAGATGCCAGTAACCAGCCTCAACAGCCTTCTTCTCCTCGGTCTGAGCGATCTTCATGCCGCCCTTGATACCGTGGTTGATACAAGGAGCATAGCCGATGATGATGGAAGGACCGTGATAGCTCTCAGCCTCGTTGATAGCCTTCAGGCACTGGTTCATATCAGCACCCATTGCAACGTGTGCAACGTATACATAACCGTAGCTCATTGCGATGCCTGCCAGATCCTTCTTCTTAACTTCCTTACCGGCTGCTGCGAACTGTGCGATAGCACCGGTAGGAGTAGACTTGGAGGACTGTCCGCCTGTGTTGGAGTAAACCTCGGTATCGAATACGAAGATGTTTACGTCCTCGCCGCTAGCCAGTACATGGTCAACACCGGAGAAACCGATATCGTATGCCCAGCCGTCGCCGCCGAAGATCCACATGGACTTCTTAGCCAGGAAGTCAGCATCCTTGAGTATCTCGTCGCCAGCCTTGCTCTTGGACTTCTTCAGAGCTGCGATCAGGTTAGCTGTAGCAGCCTTGTTAGCAGCGCCGTCATCAACAGTGCTGAGGTAAGCCTCTGCAGCGTCCTTTACAGCAGCAGCCTTAGTGGTCTTGGAGAGTTCCAGTACCTTAGCGATAGTTCTGTTTCTGATAGTGGACTGAGCCAGGAACATACCGTAGCCGTACTCAGCGTTATCCTCGAACAGAGAGTTAGCCCAAGCGGGACCCTTGCCTTCCTTGTTGGTGGTGTAAGGAGTCGAGGGAGCGGAACCGCCCCAGATGGACGAACAGCCTGTTGCGTTAGCGATGTACATTCTGTCACCGAACAGCTGTGTGATGAGCTTAGCATAAGGAGTCTCGCCGCAGCCTGCGCAAGCGCCCGAGAATTCCAGCAGAGGCTGCTTGAACTGCGAGCCCTTAACTGTGGTCTCCTTGAACTTCTCGTGTACCTCGGGCTTGTCAGCCAGAGTCAGAGCATAGTTGAATACTTCCTGCTCAGCCAGCTGAGTCTCCAGAGGCATCATATTCAGAGCCTTGTTGCCCTTCTTGCCGGGACATACGTTTACGCAGGAGCCGCAGCCTGTGCAGTCCAGAGCAGACATAGTCATAACGAAGTTGTATCCGGGCATACCTGTTACGGGAACAGCCTTATCCTGTGCCAGCTTGGGAGCCTTCTTCAGCTCGTCATCTGTCATGATGCAGGGTCTGATAACTGCATGAGGACATACATAAGAGCAGAAGTTACACTGGATACAATTTGCACCGTCCCAAGCGGGAACGTCAACAGCTATACCTCTCTTCTCAAATGCAGCGGAGCCCTGAGGGAATACACCGTCAGCCATGTGAGTGAAGGTAGATACGGGCAGCTTGTCGCCTTCCTGAGCGTTGCAGGGGATCTGGATGTTGTTAACGAAATCCTGCAGGGTCTTGTCAGCGCACTTAACAGCCTTGACACCCATAGGAGTATCCTTAGCCTTCTTCCAAGCAGCGGGTACCTTTACCTCAACTACCTGCTGGCAGCCTGCATCGATAGCGTCGTGGTTCATCTTAACGATAGCTTCACCCTTCTTGGAGTAAGAAGCGGTAGCAGCGTCCTTCATGTACTTGATAGCGTCTTCCATAGGAATGATGCCGGAGAGCTTGAAGAATGCAGACTGGAGAACGGTGTTGATCCTGTTGCCCAGACCGATCTCCTTACCGATCTTAACGCCGTTGATGGTATAGAACTTGATCTTGTTCTCAGCGATATATCTCTTTACCTGGCCGGGGAGGTGCTTTTCCAGCTCCTTCTCATCCCACTGGCAGTTGAGCAGGAATGTTCCGCCGGGCTTGATATCCTGTACCATGTTGTACTTGCTGATATAGGACTCATTGTGGCAAGCAACGAAATCAGCCTGGTTGATGAGGTAAGTAGACTTGATAGGAGTCTTACCGAATCTCAGGTGAGATACAGTTACGCCGCCGGACTTCTTGGAGTCATAAGCGAAGTATGCCTGTGCGAACAGGTCGGTGTGGTCACCGATGATCTTGATGGAGTTCTTGTTAGCACCAACGGTACCGTCAGCGCCCAGACCCCAGAACTTACAAGCAGTTGTGCCTGCAGGAGCGGAATCCAGCTTGCCCTCGCTCTCGAGAGACAGGTTGGTAACGTCATCCTTGATGCCCAGAGTGAAGCGGGGCTTGTAGGAATCCTTCCAGCTTGCGTTCCAGTAAACAGCCTTGATCTGATCGGGAGTAGTATCCTTGGAGCCCAGACCGTATCTGCCGCTTGCAACGGGGATATCGTGGAACTGAGTGCCCTTCAGAGCTGCTACAACGTCGAGATACAGAGGCTCGCCCAGAGAACCGGGTTCCTTTGTTCTGTCGAGTACAGAGATCTGCTCAACGGTAGAAGGCAGAGCAGCTACCAGTCTGTCAGCAGCAAAAGGTCTGTACAGTCTTACCTTAACGAGACCGAGCTTTGTGCCTTCGGTAGCGTTCAGGTAATCGATAGTCTCCTCGATAGTGTCGCATACGGAACCCATAGCAACGATAACGTGAGTTGCATCGGGAGCACCGTAGTAGTTGAACAGCTGATAGTTTGTGCCTATCTTAGCATTTACCTTAGCCATATAGTCCTCTACGATACCGGGAACAGCATCATAGTAGGGGTTGCAGGCTTCTCTTGCCTGGAAGAAGATATCAGGGTTCTGAGCAGTACCCTTCAGTACAGGATGCTCAGGGTTCAGAGCGTTCTTTCTGAACTCCTCGATCTTCTCGAAGTTAGTCATCTCTCTTACATCTTCGATATCCCAAGTCTCGATCTTCTGGATCTCGTGGGAAGTACGGAAACCGTCGAAGAAGTGCAGGAAAGGAACTCTGCTCTCGATAGTGGACAGGTGAGCAACAGTACCCAGATCCATTACCTCCTGAACGTTGGAGGAGCAAAGCATAGCGAAACCTGTCTGACGGCAAGCATATACGTCGGAGTGGTCACCGAAGATGTTCAGTGCGTGCGAAGCAACGCATCTTGCGGAAACGTGGATAACGCAGGGCAGCAGTTCGCCGGCGATCTTGTACATATTGGGGATCATCAGCAGCAGACCCTGAGAAGCGGTATAGGTGGTAGTCAGCGCACCTGCACTCAGCGAGCCGTGTACGGTACCGGAAGCGCCTGCCTCCGACTGCATCTCAGCAACCTTTACGGGGGTGCCGAACAGGTTCTTCTGACCCTTAGCAGACCACTGGTCTGTAACCTCTGCCATTACAGAGGAAGGGGTGATGGGGTAGATAGCAGCAACTTCTGTGAAGGGATAGGAAGCCCAAGCAGCAGCGTTGTTACCGTCCATGGTTTTCATTTTTCTTGCCATTTAAACGATCATCCTTTCTACGGGCGCATTGCCCGACATGATTTGAGAAACGTTTGTCTCAAAGGTTGGCAGCTGCGGCGATCGATAATTACAGCCGCATCCGCGTTAACTCTTATAGTATAACACTTTTTTTCTTGTTTGTAAAGACCTTTTCTGCTTTTTTTGCACTATGCGTGAAAATTTTAACAGGTAAGATCTGTACAATTTGATTAGTTAATTCTAACCACACTTGACCCGCAGACATCCTCTTGCAATTATCTGATACCATATTATACTAAACGCCATTGCAATTGCCGCTTTGCTAATTTCGCAAAAGCATATATCCGACTTTTACCCGTTCTCAAAGTGCAATTTCTGATGTCGTTCACTATAAATGAAATAAAACAGAGGACAGCAAAAAGCTGTCCTCACATCATCATTTATCTAGTTAAGTTCGGATCCCTTTACCGCGATATCAAAAGGCAGAGGCTTCATGGCTATCTTCTTAGCCAGCTCAGCAGACCTCTCCTCATCATAATCTCCCGAGATCTGACATTTGCCGTCCATGATAGGCTCAATTACCGTCGGTGCCGCTAACAGCTCATCATCCAGCCATATTGAGATGGTATTTTTATTTTCTGACAGTTCCATTGTCGAATCTGCAAATATCTGCGTGCCCTCTTCATCAAATTCCATAGCGATCACCCAGTATGTACTATCATTACTATAATCCATGTACAGCCTATTTTCACAGCTTTTGATGTTATTATTAGTGAGCACGACTTCGCCTGATTTTTCCTCGCCCTTTATGAATTCCACCTTGTTTTCAAGGGGCGATATCTCAACGAAATCTTCCATACCCTCAGTATTATCGAACTCCAGCTTTATCTCCTTGTTTGCATAGTCCTTTTCGATATAGTGCTCCTGCTCGCTAAACATCGAATCAAAGCGTTTGTCGAGAACATCGGCTATCGTATCCAGCTGGGCATCATCAGCCGCATTTTCGCAGGTATAAGTGATACTGCTGTTATACTCTGCTTTCTTTTCCTCTTCTGCAGCTGATTCTTCTACAGCAGATTCTTCCTCCGCCGATACTTCTTCCTCTGCCTCATTCGTGACAGAAGCCGCAGTGGTCTCAGCAGAACTTTCACTGCTTTCCGTTTTGCTTTCGGTTTCGCCGCTTGCACAACCCGTCAAGATAAGTGCAAGGCTTGCCAGTAATATCAGTTTTTTCATTTTGTTACTCTCCGATTTTTCATATTTTTCGGGACCATAGTATTGTTCCGAGCTTAATTATATCACTGCAAACAACATTTGTCAATAATCAAATTTATAAAATAATCCCCCGCTCATACGAGCGAGGGATATCACTTGTTTGTTTCTTTTTTATCTGTCCGTTCCAGTATATAATCTATTGAAACATTATGAAAATTCGCCAGCTTTATTAATATCTCGGTGGGTATATCCAATTCTCCTCTTTCATAGTTGCTGTATACTCTCTGACTGCAATTGAGTATCTTCGCTATCTGCGTTTGTGTCATATCAGCATCTTCCCTCAGATTTCTTATCCTTATGTACATAAATGCCCTTTCCGTAGTTAAACTACACAAATCATTATGATGATATACTATTTTGGGAAAAGCTATTGACTTTTAGCGGAAAATCCGCTAAAATATATTTTGCAAAGCATAACAAATCCCCCGCCTTTTTAGGACGGGGGTGCTACTTATTCATTTCAGGATTATCAGTCAGCCCGACGATATAATCTATACTCACGCCGTAGTATTTCGCCAGTGTTATGACCCTGTGAAGAGGTATTTCTCTTATTCCTTTTTCGTACTCGCTGTAGACCTGCTGAGTTGTCTGCAAAAGCTCTGCTATCTCTCTTTGCTTCATATCATGGTCTTCACGAAGGTCGCGCAGTCTGCGGTAATACATAGCGGCTGTCCTCCCGGTGCTTTTTGAAATATTATAACACTTTTTCCAAAAAACACTTGACTTTA